>DMKZ01000179.1 GCA_003454065.1 Spirochaetaceae bacterium | reverse complement strand
CGTTCGGAATCCACTGTTCTTTTCACGGGCTATCAGGCGGCGGGGACTTTGGGCCGGATGATAGTCGATGGCGCCAAATCGGTGAAGATATTCGGCGACACGATTGATGTCAAGTCCGAGGTTCTCACCACATCCGCATTATCGGGCCATGCGGATCAGAGAGGGATTCTCGATTGGATTTCAGGGTTTGACAAGGAAAGGCTCAAGCAGGTGTTCGTGGTTCATGGCGAAGACAAGAACGCAATGTTCTTCGCCGGTTTTCTCAATAAGGACTATGGCATAAACGCTTACGCGCCATCGTTCGGCGAAACATTCGATCTATTGCGCTTCAACGGAATTTCCACAGAATACAGGGAATTCGAGACGGATGATGAGAAACTCAAGATCGACAGCAGCCTGAAAGTTCTCGAAGTCCAGCTCAAAGCGCTTGAATCGGTGGCTTCGCAACTCAAGCAGACTTGCGCAGCGCAGAATCTGCAGGAGAAGAAGAAAGTGCGTAAGCTTGTGAATAAGACGCTCTATCTTTCGTCCGACATCGAAGAGCTCGTATCCAAATGGAAGGGGATGGTTTGACTTATGGGTGATGACATGAACAAACTCAGGTTTTTCTATTCCGATGACAATTCCGATGTGATTTCCGCCGAATTGGAAAAGCATGGATATTCAAAGGTTGTTGATTTTCGGGATTTGAAATCGAGGTTGCAGGAAACCGGCGCATCCGATGGAATCGAGTTTGGTTTCGCATTCGAATCGGATGGCAAGGGAATTCCATCGGATGTAGAAAATTTTATCGCAGGGCTTATTGCTTTGTTCGATGATTGCAAATTTGATTATTTGTTCGCCATATCGCATGGCAAAGAAGCGAAATTCAATTTGTACGTTTTGGAAAGCGTCCTGATGGGATTCGGCGCATGCCTTTCCTATATGAAGGCTGCCGCAGATTCGAATGAAGCCGAGACCATTGCCAAGGAAGCGAGCGATGGCAAGATAAGTCTTGTCAGCCGTCCTTTATTCTATATGCGGTATGTCAAGCAATCGGAGGGTCGCATAAATGCGAAGCTTGAATCCGCAAAATTGTAAGCCATGGCAGATATTGATAGCTGCGTCCGCTTCTTTTCTAATCGGAACAGGTATCAGCTATCTGCTGTCGTTGAGATTCATAAGCGCTGATGGGTTCGCTCTTAATTCCTATCAGACAGCGTTCCTTTGCATGCTTTTGATTGCTTCGTGCGCTGCAGAGGAGTTCGTGTTTCGCTTCTTGCTGTATGGAATGGCGAAAAAGTTGTTATTGCGGCTCAAATTTCCGTTATTCAAGAGGAAAAAGCTCTATATTGCGGAAGATAAGGACAATGATGAGGACAAGGATAGCCGAATCAAGAGCATCCTGATACAAATTTTGTTCGTGTTTGCATCCATGTTGTTCTCGTTGGCGCATATCAGAAACCCTGAAGTCGTGCGTTCTTCTGATAAGGCAATGATTTTATTCATATATTTTATTGCCGGCTTGTATTTCACATATTTGTATGAGGTCTCCGATAGGATTTATGTTCCTCTTGCGCTTCATTTCCTCAATAATGTCATGTCAACATTCGCAGTGAAATCGGCATATTCGTCCATAGCGGGCGGCACTTCCGCTTTCATATCCGATTTGCCGCCTGACAGTTTTCTTAGTTTAGCGTGCGAGTTTGTTCCGCTTGCCTTGTCTGCAGCCTGCGTAGCCAGATTCTTATCGGTAGGATTATCCGATTTGAATTTCGTGCGCCGTTTGGGGCGAAAGCGTCGAAAAGAGATGGAAACGCATATTTCATAATGTGCGATAATAAACTTACATAAGTAATATAACAAGTGTTATGAAACTGATAATAGCGGAAAAACCGGTTTTAGCGAGAAATATCGTCCAATGCATCAGGCAGAAGGGAAAGCGTGTGAACGACAGGACATACATGTGCTCCGATTATTACATAACGCACCTCGCTGGCCATATCATGGAACATGTCGAGCCTTATAAAATCAATCCGAAATGGGCGAAGTGGCGGCTTGAGGATTTGCCGATTTGCGTTTGCAATTATTGGCCCAAGGAAGTTAAAAAAGACAAGCAGGAGCTCTACGACAATGTGAAATCGCTTCTCGAACTTGATGAGATAGACGAGGTCGTGAACGCAGGCGACATGGATGCCGAAGGCCAGCTGCTCGTAGATGAGGTATTGCTGGACATCGGCTGCAAAAAGAAGGAAACCAGGCTTAATACGGCGGACACCACCCCTGAGGCCCTGAAGAAATCGCTTGAATCGCTTAAGGACAATTCCCTTTACAGAGGCTTGCGCGATAGCGCTGAGGCGAGAGGAATTGCCGATATGGTCCATGGATTCAATTTGTCGAGAGCCAAGACGCTTCAGACGGGAATCAAAATCAACATAGGCCGCGTTGCTTCATTCGTAGTCTATTCGGTTGTCAAGCGGGACAAGGACATAGAGGCTTTTGCCTCGCGTGAGTTCGCAACATTGTTTTTCAAAGCATTCGCCAATGGAAAATCATGCGTGGTAAAGGTTGTTTTGCCCAAGGATGACAGATTGCTCGATGAATATGGATATTTGTCCGATCCTGCTAAAATCGAAGAGTTGAAATCGATTATAGATGGCAAGGATTTTTCAGGCGAAGTCAAGGAAACCGATGTTCGCAGAGTTCCGCCGATGCCTTTTTCGCTGCTGACCTTGCAGAAGCACATGCAGAGATTCAAGATCAAGCCCGATGAGACCCTTGAATTGACTCAGAGCCTTCGCGACAAATACAACCTGATAACATACAATAGGACGGAGCATTGCGAGCTTCCGATGTCCTACTACGATAGTCATGATCGCGATGTGCGAACCGTTTTGGCCAATCTTCGCGACATGAACATGGCATATTGCGAAGAGCCCGGCTACAAGAGCAAATGCTTTGTCGATAGCGATAAGGTGGCCGAGCATTTCGGCATAATCCCTCAGAACGTTTCCGCTGATTTGTCGCAACTGACCGACATGGAGCATTTGTGCTATTGCGAAATCGCCAAGCGCTACCTCATGCAATTCATGGGAGACGATGTCGATCACAGGAAAACATTGACAATCGATTTGCCGGAAGGCAGAATCGCCAAGGTTTGCCAGACCGTATTGGTCGAGCGGGGTTGGAGCAGGCTCGAATCGTTGTCAGACGAAGACGACGGCGAGGAGAAAGAGGAAAACGTAGAAATACCTTTTACCGATGAAAAGGAATTCTTGCTTTCCGATTGCCGTGTGAAGATGAGCAAGACCAAACCTCCGAAAAGATTCACTCTCGCCGACCTTCTCGCGCATTTGAAGAAGAACGGGCTTGGCACTCCGGCGACTCGCGATGCGATAGTCAAGCGCCAATTCGAATCCGGATACCTTATCATGTCAGGCAAATTCGTCGCATCCACGCCGCTTGCCCATAGATATGTGGAAAACGTTCCCGAAGAGATAATGAGCCCCGAAGTGACGCGCAAATGGGAAAATATTCAGGAAAGGATAGAAAACGGCGAGGCAAGCATCGAAACCCTTGTGAAATCCGTTCTGGAGAGCATAGACCCCATCATAAAGGGCGCAAAGGCGGATTCAGAGACAATCAGAGAAAATCGCATGAAGCTGCTGCCTCCTTTCTGGAAAGGCGAAAATTCGTACAACTATCGCGATGGCGACTTCATTAAAGTCATCTATCGGAAATCGGGAATTTTTCATAAGATAACGGAAGCGCAAGCGAGAAAGCTGTTGGAAAAAGGAGCTGCGACAAAAGCCAATCTTTTCTCAACGTGCAAAAATGAGGTGTTCAAGGCGGATGTGACGGTGCGGGAATGGCGCAAAAGCGGCAAATTCCTCGTGCCTGAGATAGATTATGTCATAGCCGAAGATGCTCATAGCGAATCTGATAGCAAAAAATGAATCGATTTTTGGAGGTGTCGAGTATGAATGCCGAAGCAAATGAAACGGTCATGGTGAACGAAGGGGTGTTCAGGCCCAAGTTGCTGGAATGTCTGAAAGGTTATGGTTTCAGCCAATTGACTGGCGATCTGATAGCCGGCCTCATCGTGGCCATAATAGCGCTTCCGCTATCCATAGCCTTGGCATTGGCGTCCGGAGCAGGGCCGGAAGAGGGATTATATACGGCGATTGCAGCAGGTTTCGTCGTGTCGGCTTTCGGCGGATGCAAGGTTCAGATAGCAGGTCCTACCGCCGCCTTTGCAACGATAGTCGCAGGCATAATAGCCAGAAACGGCATGGCCGGCCTTGCGGCATCGGCGTTTGCCGCAGGATTGATAATAATCGTACTTGGTCTATTCAAATTGGGGAAGCACATACATAAGATGCCTTACCCGATTGTGGTAGGATTTACGGGCGGAATAGCGATTTCGATATTGTTCGGACAGCTCAAGGACTTTTTCGGACTTGCCTATAGTGAGAAACCCGTTGAGACGCTTGACAAGCTTTTGTGCTTCTTCAAACATATCGGTTCGACCGATTCGAGCACTTTGGTTTTCGCCAGCGCAGCATTGGCTGTGATATTTATCTGGCCTCTTGTCCCGCGCATTGGAAAGAGGATTCCGGCGGCTTTCATCGCTGTCGTTCTCGGAATAATCGCAGTATCTGTTTTCAAGGCGGATGTCAAGACGATAGGCGGATTGTATGTGATTAGGCCGCAAGCCCCGCGATTCATAGTTCCAGATTTCAGGCCGCTTCTCGATTTCACCGTGTTGTCTGATGCGGTTGTGATAGCGCTTTTGGCATCCGTCGAATCGCTCCTGTCCGCTAAGGTGGCGGACGAGATGACAGGCGATAGGCATTATCCGAATACGGAGCTTATCGCACAGGGTTTGGGAAATATGGCATCGGCTGTTTTCGGCGGGATTCCGGCGACCGGCGCCATCGCGAGGACGGCTGCGAACATAAAGAACGGCGGAAAGACGCCGATTGCGGGGATGTTCCACGCAATAGCCCTGTTGCTGTCGTTGCTGTTTTTGGTTCCTTGCATGTCGCTCATACCGATGCCCGTAATAGCGGCTATTCTGTTTTCCGTAGCCTACAACATGTCCGGATGGCGGAATTTCAGGAATATTATCACAGAGCGCGTCGCCAAAGACAAGAAGATCCTGAATATCGTAGAACTGTTCGCGACGTTCATCTTGACTATCTGCTTTGACCTTATTGTTGCCATAATCGCCGGCATTTCGATCCATGTTGTTGCATATTTGCTGCATTTCAGGAAGGGCAAGCAAAACCTGAGGAAGCTGTTTCAATAAGATTTTTGTCTGATTTCTTGTGAGTTGCTTTAGAAGCGCCCTTTAAACAATTGAGGTTTTTTCAAAACTCCTTCCTTCACGCTGCTCGGATCTCGGTGCAAGCCGCAAGTCCTGCGGATTCCCCTTTCGAAACGGGCATATGCACAAAGTAT
>DMKZ01000044.1:11986-12200 GCA_003454065.1 Spirochaetaceae bacterium | reverse complement strand
ACAGCAGGTTTTTAGAAGTGCCCTATACAAAAAGCTAAATCCTATTTCAAAGACGCTCCAACTCATAAAATTAAAATGAGATTCGATGTTCGTTTCAATAAAGATGTGAAAACTGCTCTAAAGAGTTTTCTAAGAAACCTGAAGCATGATTCCGTTTGCACTATCCGACTGGAGAATCGCCGGAAATCTGCATTGTCGCGAGGCCGACGATCTT
>DMKZ01000044.1:10325-11892 GCA_003454065.1 Spirochaetaceae bacterium | reverse complement strand
TAGCCATGCTATCATACGAATGGCGAGGGATTGGCTTGACATCCAAGCCCTAATTATTGTTTTCAAGGTGAAACGGATTAAATCCGTTTATATGCAATGGTTGTTGTAGGCAAAAGCGGCGCGGATGTGCGTATGCCTAATGAATATTATGCACATGAAGGCGCGTGCATAATTGCCTATGCTCGCTATTGAAAAGCTTTTGCAAGGAAACTTCTCCTGACTATTCTCCCGTTGGTATTATTGCTCTTATTCGTTGGAAAATCAAACGTATCGGCGTTTTGAAACTTTTCCATTCGGAATTTTGAAAAAAATCTGATAAAAATTCAGCTGCTTCGTTGAGAATCTGGTAAATTTCGAAGACAAATGCGAGAAAATGCTGGGCATTCATCTGTTGAGGATAGATTTGAACACAAATTATCGCTCGAGAAAGGCAGAAAAATCATTTGCACCCAAAAGCATTTCAGGGCGACAGGAGCTGATTGTAGATTTGTTGATGACAAGGATGACAAGTGGTACGAACAGGAACACGAGGAATATGACAACATCCTGTCTGACATGAAATATCCGAACGGCAATATGACCGACAAGACGGAAATAATCAAATCGAGTTGAGGGCGTTCCTGAAAATAGCATGTTTTGGAAGCGCTCATGCAGAATCAATGACTATTTTTTGATTTTTTGCCGTTTTGCCAGTAGAATAAGAAGTGTATTCATACGATTTTAGGAAGGTGAAATGATGGCTGAGATTTGCCAAAGCTGCGGGATGCCGCTGGCATCCGATGACATGCTTGCAAAGGAGAAAGATGGGAGCGCGAATCGCGATTATTGCAAATGGTGCTACGACAACGGGGAGTTCATCCATAAGGTTTCCATGCAGGAGTTCGTTAACATGTGTTCTCAATTCGGAGAGCAGGCCGGCATGACGAACGAGCAGATGAGGGAATATTGTGCGAAGCTTTTTCCGACATTGAAAAGGTGGCGGGGTTAGCTATGAAAATAGTCATATTGAATGGCAGCGGAAGAGCGAACGGCAATTCGCGCGCTTTTGCAGATAGCTTCAAAAAGGGAGCTGAAAGCAAAGGGCATGCGGTTGAGACATTGAATGTGGGCTCGATGAGGATAAACGGGTGCATCGGTTGCGAAGGATGCCATAAGCTCGGCAAAGGATGCGTGCAGAAGGATGATATGGAAAAGGTGTATTCCGCCATCGAGGATGCCGATATGGTCGTTTTCACCAGCGCGGTGCACTATTGGGGACTTACAGGTCAATTGGAAAGCGCTATCACCAGATTTTACGCTATGCCTGGAATGAAGCCGAAGGCCATGAAGTACGCGCTTATCCTTTCAAGCGGCTCCGAAGGCGTTTATGACGGCATAGTAAGCCAATATAAGGATATGGTCGGATATTTCGGCGCTGAAAGCCTCGGAATCAAGACCGTGGCTGGCGAGGGCGATCAGAAAACCGAAGGGAATTTGAGGGCTATGTTCGAATTCGGCGCTAGCGTTTGAAGAGTGAGTAGCGAGAAGGCAGGGGTTTTGAAAAAATCCCTGCCCAAAAAAAAAAAAA
>DMKZ01000044.1:9459-10277 GCA_003454065.1 Spirochaetaceae bacterium | reverse complement strand
AAAAAAAAAAAAAACGCTGGGGCGCAATAGAACAGCGCCCCAGCGTTTTTTCATTTTGCCGAAACGCACGGACTTCGAGGTTTTTGGAAGCGCCCCTTACTTTGCCGTGGGATTTCCAGTCAATATCTTCTTCAGCTGGTTGTATTCCGCTTCGGTGATTTTCACGCAATTGAGCAAATAGCCCTTTACTCCGGCATTTACATCCATGCCTGTCGAATCTGTCTTGCTCCAATCTATCGAATTCAGCTTTTTCACCATTTCCGGATTACAGATGAGATACAGGAGATGGTCGATAGTGATTTTCTCCAATTCCTTGTATTTATTATCGCCCTTTGAAAGATGATAATAGTTCATGTAGGTTATCATGTAATCATCTTTGATTTCCTGTGCTGATGCTCCGGCAACGGCTTCAAGTATGGCGGCAAATGCGCCGGCTCTGTCTT
This sequence comes from Spirochaetaceae bacterium, assembly GCA_003454065.1. Next base: position 9,834 of record DMKZ01000044.1, on the reverse strand, counting down.
TCCCTTCGTTGCAATGGAAGAAATACGGACCTTCGTGAGCGAGCATGAATCTGATGCCTTGCGCTATTTTGTCGAGGCTATCCTGCTTGAAGAAGTCCGCTGCCATTCCTAAGGCGATGACATTGCCGTTGTCATAGAGCCGTTTGGCATAGGCCGCATCGTATCCGGCCGTAGCGAAGGCTGTTTTGAGCTTGGAGTCGGTATCGGCAAGATTGACTACGGTTCTGATGTTATGCTTCGCCAAAAGCGCGCTGACGAACGAATATCTGTTCTTGTTTTTCGCCGGATTGAACGGATTGCTTCCTCTGAAGAGGATTCCCTTTTTCATTCCGGTCGTGTTGATTTCCCTGAAGTTTGCGAAAATCTCGTCCGAGC
>DMKZ01000044.1:0-9404 GCA_003454065.1 Spirochaetaceae bacterium | reverse complement strand
CCGAGCCATAGTCCTTCCTGTCGCTCGTCATGGTGACCTGAACTGCTTCGTACTCTTTGAGGAACCCTTGCTTCTTCGACATCTTGACAGTCAGTGAATCGCCTGCATTGCCTCCTATCCAGCTTTGGAAATCGGCATTGGTTATGGCGATCGTAATCGCTTTTCCGCGCTTGTTGTAGTCGCAGAAGCATATTCCCATCGTCCCGACATCCGTATAGGCGGTCACAAAAGGCATTTTCATTTCGGGCAGATCTCCGATTTTCACACATAGCATATCGCCGTATTCGTAGCCTGCATCCAGCACTTCCTTGACAGATAGGGATGGGATGAGGTCGCCGTATTCGTCGACGCTTGCGATCGTGCCTTTCAGGACAGGATACTTGCTCTCTATTGAAGTGCAACCTGCAAGCAGAGCCGCAAATATCAACACCGAAAGCAATCTTTTTCTGATTGAGAGACTGTTGTTCATACTTTTCTCCTTTGCATCAGCATAACCGATGCTCGAGTTAATTCAATCATATTATCGAGTAATTTTCAAAAATTGCTGTTTGCGCCTGAATAACAGGCAGCATGAAGGTGAAAAAAAACCTGCTGAAGCAGATTGCTGATTCAGCAGGGCCTATTGGGAACGCCAAATGCGTAAGATGCTTATGTTCCTACCGCCTTGTTCGATTCGTCGTCCAGATAGATCACATCGACATCTCCGGTTTCGACGCTCTTTTTCGTTATTATGCTTTTCTTATGGCCTGGAGACGATGGAAGATCGAACATCGTGCCGAGCATGAGGTTTTCGAATATGCTGCGTATGCCTCTGGCTCCGGTCTTTTGGTCGATTGCCTTTTTGGCGATGGCTCTTATGGCGTCGTCTTCGAATTCCAAATCGGTATCGTCCATTTTGAGCATTTCGGTGAATTGCTTCACTATGGAATTCTTAGGCTTCGTGATTATTTCGACGATTTGGTCTTCGGTCAGCTCGTTGAGGCATGCGGTGACGGGAAGCCTTCCGATGAATTCGGGAATCAAGCCGAAATGTATCAGATCGTCAGGCAATATCTGCGAATAGAGCTTCTCGTAGTTTTTGTCGTCATCATTGATTAGCGTAGCGCCGAATCCCATTCCGGAAGAAGCGACTCGCTGCTCTATTATCTTTTCCAAGCCTACGAAGGCGCCTCCGCAGATGAAAAGGATGTTAGATGTGTTTATCTTGAGCATTTCCTGATTGGGATGCTTTCTGCCGCCTTGCGGGGGAACGGAGGCTATGGTTCCTTCTATTATTTTCAGGAGAGCTTGCTGCACGCCTTCGCCAGAAACATCACGAGTTATCGACACGTTCTCGCTTTTTTTTGCGATTTTGTCTATCTCATCGATGAATATGATGCCGTTTTCGGCTTTTTTGATGTTGCCGTTGGCATTTTGTATCAATTTGAGAAGTATGTTCTCGACATCTTCCCCGACATAGCCGGCCTCGGTGAGAGTGGTGGCATCGCCTATGGCGAACGGCACGTTGAGTCTTCTCGCCAATGTTTTTGCCAGAAGCGTCTTTCCGCTTCCGGTCGGTCCTATCAGCAGGATGTTTGACTTGTCTATTTCAACGTTTTCGGCTCTTGCGGTTTTTTCCTTATTGCTATTTTCATCATTGCCGAAGAATGTGGCATCGTCTTCGCGGGCATGGCCGGGGGCTTTCACTTTCTCCCTTTTGATTCTCTTGTAATGATTATATACGGCGACGGAAAGTATTTTTTTGGCTCTTTCCTGTCCGATGACGTAATCGTCCAGAAACTCCTTGATTTCCCTTGGCGTCGGAAGAGCGTCCTTGAGGAAGTCGAAATTGGAATTGCCGAATCCGCCGAGATTGGGATCGATGTTCTTTTGCGTTTCTATCTTGTCGAGGATGTCGCAGCATTGATGCGCGCAGCTTTTGCAGATGGCCACATCCACTCTAGGGGAATATACCAATTGATTGTCTTCCGTGGCGGCGGCTCCGCAAAAAGAGCATCGTTTTTCTTTTTTCAATATGGGCATTATCTTTTTTCCTCTTCTTTGTCCGACGATGATTTTTTGTCCTTTCTGACTAATATCTCATCGGCAATTTTGTAAAGCACGGCTTCCTCGGCGCTCATGAAATAATCCCTTTGGATATCCTTTTCGATTTGTTCGATCGTCTTATCGCAATCCGAAGCGAGATATCCGACAAGTATTCTCTTGATGCGTATGAGTTCGTTAGCCTGTATTCTGACATCCGATGCCTGGCCTTCGACTCCGCCGAACGGCTGGTGTATCATGACTCGCGAAGAGGGTAGGAGGTATCTTCCTCCTTTTTCTCCTGCCGCCAGGATTACGGCAGCCATCGATGCCGCTTGCCCAACGCAAATCGTCTTCACCGGGCTGTTTATGTATTTTATCGTATCGTAAATCGCAAGTCCGGCGGTAACGCTGCCTCCTGCGGAATTTATATACAGGCTGATATCCTTTTTCGGACTTTCCTGTTCGAGATACAGAAGCTGCGCTATCACTAGGTCTGCGGATTGATCGTTTATCTCGCCATCCATGAAAATGATCCTCTCCTTGAGCAATTTGGAGAAGATGTCGTAGGTTTTCTCTCCGATTCCCGACCTTTCAACGATGTATGGTATGAAGTTTGACAAATTTTATCTCCTTTATTCGGCGTCCGATTCTTCCTTCTTCTTTCTGGGCTTGCAGACTTTTGCTTGTGCAGGCTTGGTTTCGGAAGCTTTATCAGCGGATTCGTCGGACTTGGTCTCGGCTTCGGCCTTGGTTTCGGAAGCAATGCTTCCGCCGTCTTCGGCTTTTTTCTTGTCGGCTTTATCCTTGCCTTTGCCCTTTTCCTCTTCCTTGCTGTTCTCAAGGTATTTTCCGGAAACATAATCTTCGTAGGTTATTTCCTTGCTGCTTTTCTTGAGATTGTTGTTTTCGAGAAGGAAATCGATTGCCGCCGAGAAATTCATCTGATCTCTGACCGACTCCTCGATCCTCTTTTTGGTTTCCTCGTCGGAATCCGCCGGCGTCTGCTTTTCCAGGATGGCTTTGACTTTTTCCTCGTCGGCCTTGATGTTCTCGAGCTTTTCCACTTCGCCGACCACGAGCCTGTGCTTTATGGATTTCTCGGCATCCTCGCGCCAAGGGTTCGTGAAGCTCTCTTTCGTTTGTCCTATTTGGGTGATGAACTTCTCGAAATCCTTGGACGACATGTTGTATTGTCCGGCGGTTCTCCTGAATCCGAGCTCCACTTCATAATCGACCATGGATTTGGGGACGCTGATTTGAGTGTCTTCGAGTATTTTGTCGCAAACCGCGACGATTTTCGTTTCCTTCATCCTCTCGTCAAGGTCATCGGAAATCTGCTTCTTGATTCCAGCTTTGAGGTCCGCAACGGTTTTGTATTCGCTCTTTATATCCTGTGCGAACTCGTCGTTCACTTCCGGGAGCTCCTTCACCTTTATCGATTTCACTTTGACCTTGATTCTCACATCCTTGCCGTTGTGGTTTTTGGTGAATTCCTTTTCATCGCCTTCCTTGAGCCCGGCAATATCGTCATCGAATTCATAGATATTCTTCTTTTCCCCCAAGGTGAACGTGAAGTCGTCTATTTTCTTGTTTTCGTCGGATTCGCCTTCAGGATAGGTCGCTTCATAATCGACTGTCACCAAGTCGTTTGCCGCGGCGACGGCATCGGCTCCTTTGGACTTGACGATCGAATTCTGCTGCCTGTACCTTTCTATCTCTTTGTTCACCATTTCATCCGAAACCGTTACGTTAGGTATTTCCACATTCAAGCCCTTGTATTTCTCAAGCTTGACTTCCGGCGTGATATCGAATCTGATCGTGAAGTTGATGTCCTTGTTCTTCTTGAAGGGGAGGAGCTTGTCATGATCCACGATTTCCGGAGTGGAGTACGGCAGCGGCCTGAGATCCGCCTCTGTCTTCTCGAATAATTCCGTCATGCTGTTGTTCATCGCTTCGTAGCAGGCTTCCCTAAGAGTGTCTTCTCCGATTTTCCTCTCCAAGACGTTTAAAGGCGTCTTTCCCTTTCTGAATCCCGGCAATGTGATTTGCTTTTGGTATTTCGCCAATGTTTCGTCGTAGATTTTCCTGATGCTTTCCCATTCCGTGCAAATGTTCGCTTCCGCTCTGTTCTCACTGATCTTGACTGCTTTATTGTCCATAATCCATCCTTGTTGGGCGCTTTTACGATGCAATGCATGCCGCCGAATCGAATTTCGCAATCGTTCGCACTCTGAGGCCTTTTGGAAGTGTCCCCTAGAAACGCCCGCAATCGTCATATTATAAGACATCTCCGCTATTTATTCAAAAACAACGACAAAATAACGGCAAGGGAATTGCAAGCAAACGGCTTTGCGAAGGGTTTTCGGTTTTTCGAGACGCCATTTTTGAAAAACAATGGGAATATAGCTAAAATACAAGCGAAAGAGGGTCGTATGAAAAAATTAGCGTGCGTATGCGTTCTGTTTTCGGTTTTTGCCGGTTTTGCTTTTTCCCAGGACATTTCCCCGTCAACCGATGCGGGGGCATCTCCATCGTCCGCTTCCGTATCTTTGGATAAATATTCGCTTCTTTCCGAATATTCCGCAAGTGACTCCGCGGGAGGCGGGATCATTGCCCGGCAAATCAAGAGAGATAGGGTTCAAGTAGGTTTGTCGTTGGGCGCTTTGCTGCTTTTCGATGAGAATGACGATTTGAGTCCGGGAAGCAAGAGCAGGTATTATGCAGGTGTCAATGCAACCGGAAAATTGAATGGGTTCAGCGGCATGTTGGGCGTGAATGTCACGTTCGACGGGCATTATATGCCGGTGATTGCAGGCGTAGGGTATGACTTTGAAATACAGACAGGCCTTGAAGATACCAGACCGACCTATTATATGCGCGATCCGGAAGTCATATCAACATTGAGCGCATCTTATTCCAATCTTGAGACATTGAATCTGACGGTAGGGCTTTCTTCGACGAATGCGATTCCATTGAGCCCGTCGTATTCCTTCACCACTTCGCTGATGGCTGATTTGGGCTGTTCCGTTTCGTTGCCGACAGCCTCATACTTGTCGTTTGACGCTCGCGTGTCGTTGGGGTGGGCGCATGTGTTCGACAATCTGATAGACGTTCGCGACTATTTTGCGCTGAATGCCATGATAGGCGTCAGCATCGATGTCACTTAGAATCACTCAGATCCGAATCTGATATATTGGGTGCGCTTCTAAAAACCTTAGAGTCCGAATCTGCCAGATGCCTTTCCGGCTGAAAATCCTGCGGATAGCCTCGAAATACGGCAGTATTCCTGCGTTTCCAGCTACTTTTTCGTCTTGAAAATCCGCAGGCTTTCTCGAACAGCAGGTTTTTAGAAGCGCCCTTTAGCCGATTGGATTGTCAGACGGTGACAGCGCCCTTGAAAAAAAAAATTCAAGTGGTATAATACCCCGTCTTTGAAAGGGGTGAGACATGTTTAGGAAGGGATTCGACAACGAAAAGTATTTTAAGGAACAGACCAAATACATTCTGGAGCGCGCCAGCAAATATGATAAGATCTATATCGAATGCGGCGGCAAGCTTCTGCACGACATGCATGCTTTTCGCGTGCTTCCCGGATACGATCCAGATGTCAAGATGAAGGTGTTTTCATGCCTTGCGGAAAAGATAGAGATAATAATCTGCATTCATTCCAAAGACATAGAGAAAAAAAAGGTGAGGGCTGATTTCAATCGCACTTATGACGAGGATGTCCTCAAGATGATAGAGGACTTCAGAAGATACGGCATGGCGTCCAGCAAGGTGGTCATAACCAGATTCAAAGAATCTGAGGCGGTTGACAATTTCCGGAACATGCTCGAAAGGCGCGGCGTCAAGGTCTATTTGCATAAGGCTACGTCAGGCTATCCTGCGGATGTGGCTATGGTTGTCAGCGACAGAGGGTTCGGACAGAACGAGTATATCGAGACATCCAAGCCGATCGTGATAGTGACGGCGCCGGGGCCGGGGAGCGGCAAGCTAGGAACATGCCTCAGCCAGGTCTACCATGAGTTCAGGAAGGGCATAAAGTGCTCATATTCCAAATTCGAAACATTTCCGATATGGAATCTGCCGATAGACCATCCGGTGAACATCGCATACGAAGCCGCAACTGCTGATTTGGGCGACTTCAACAGGATAGATCATTACGAGCTCGAATCGAACGGGAAAGTCTGCACAAACTACAATAGGGATTTGGATGTATTCCCGATCGTGAAAAGCATCTTGCAGCATGCGACGAACGGTCATGTCATCTATGATTCGCCTACGCAAATGGGCGTGAACAGATGCGGCTTCGGCATAGTGGATGACGAAACCGTGCGTGAAGCGGCGAAACAGGAGATAATAAGGAGATACCTTACGGCCAAGGTGGACTATCTCAATTCCAAATGCACTGCCGAAACCGTAGAGCGCTGCCGCCAGCTTATGGCGAAGGCGGGAACATCAGTAGCGGACAGGAAGGTGGTCGATGAATGCCGCAAGACGCTTGAGGCTCAAATCGTCAGGAAAAAAGGCAAGGACGGAATAACATGCACGGCTTGCGTCGAAGTGGAGGATGGCGTTTTCGTCAGCGGAACGAACAGCTTCAGAATGCATGCCGCTACGGCGATGGTATTCAAGGCGCTGAAGCATTTCGCGAAAATAGCCGATGACATAGATCTCATATCAAAGGACATCATAGATTCGGTTCTGTTCATGAAGCATGATATTTTGAAGGAAGAGGGGACTTCGCTTAATGTTGACGAGGGACTGATTTGCCTTGCTCTTTCGGCAGCGAGAAACGAATGCGCAAAGAAAGCTTTGGTTCATTTGAACGATTTGGCGGGTCTCGAAGTCCATATTTCGCATTTGCCATCTAACGCAGACGGCAAAAGCCTCAAGAAGCTTAAGATGAATTGGACTTGCGAGCCGATATTCCCATCCAGGAACATATTGTCCTGATAGGTAGGAAACATGGATTTGGATGTTGTTTTGAGAAAGTCGAGAAAAGCGTCTGCGGCCCTATCGATGCTTGATGCGGAAAAGAGAAATCGAATGCTCGCCAATATTAGCAAAGCGTTGCTGGAGAATTCGGATTTCATCATCGCAGAGAATCGCAAGGATGTCGAGGAAGCGAGAAAGGGCGGAATGAGGGAAAGCATGATCGATCGCCTGATGCTTGATGAGAATCGCTTGAAGGGCATAGCAATCGGAGTGGATGATGTGGCGAAGCTCGATGAGGTTGTCGATAGGGAGCTTGAGCGCATAAGGCGCCCTAATGGGTTGGAGATAGTCAAAAGAAGCGTTCCGTTCGGCGTGGTCGCCATGATCTTCGAATCCCGACCGAATGTGTGCGTCGATATGGCCAGCCTGTGCATCAAGACCGCCAACGCATGCGTTTTGAAAGGCGGCAAAGAGGCTTTGAACTCGAACAGGGCTCTTGCAAACGTCATGCGCGAGGCTATTGGCGGAATAGTCGATGAGAATGTCGTAACTCTTATCGAGAATAATTCCCGCGAAATCACCGATTCTCTCATGAAAAAGAAAGGCATGGTGGATTTGCTTGTTCCTCGCGGCGGAAAGGGACTTATAAATTTCGTCAAGGAAAACGCCAAGGTGCCTTTTATAGAAACAGGTGCGGGGAATTGCCATTTGTATGTTCACGAAAAAGCCGATTTGGATATGGCTTTGAAAATTGCCGTGAACGCCAAATGCTCGCGGCCATCCGTTTGCAATGCCATTGAAAACATTGTCATCGATGAATCCGCAGCGAAAAAGTTCTTGCCGATGCTTGCAAGCGAGTTCGGCAGGTTGTCGGTCGAGATAAGAGGCGATGGCGAATCATGCGGGCTTATCGGTTGCAAAAGAGCATCCGATGAGGATTTTTTCACGGAATACGATGATCGGATCGTTGCCGTGAAAATCGTTTCCGGTCTTGACGAGGCGATTGATTTCATAAATGCCCATTCCACTAGCCACAGCGAAACGATTGTTACTGATGACGTTGTCGCAAGGGATGAGTTCATGCGCAGAATAGACAGCGCATGCGTATATCATAACGCTTCTACGAGGTTTTCGGATGGAGGAGAATTCGGTTTTGGCGCGGAGCTTGGGATTTCAACGCAGAAAATGCATGCGAGAGGTCCGATGGGCATTCGCGAGATGACCAGCTACAAATATTTCGTATATGGCGAAGGTCAGGTCAGGGAGTGACAGGCGATGACGGGCAAGATTGATAGGAAGGTTTTGGGGATTCTCGGTGTCGGAAAGATGGGCGGAGCCATTCTCGACGGAGTGCTTGCATCGGAGGTTTTCCCGAAATCCGATATTCTGATTTGCGATCACAAGGAAAGCACCATGAGGAAATACTCGGCGCTCGGCGTTGGAATCGCGCAAAGCGAAAAGGAGCTCTTGAACAACTCGGACATATTCATGCTTGCGATCAAGCCTCAGGGTTTTTCGGCGATAGAAGGGTTGCTCGGAACGCATTGCGAAGGCAAGGCAGTCGTGTCGCTGGCGCCAGGCAAGAAGGTGTCGTTTCTCGAATCGCTTTTCAAGGGCGCGCTCGTGGTTCGCGCAATGCCGAATACGCCTGCGCTTGTCCGTCACGCCGCCACGACTCTTTTCGCAAATGGGAAAGGGGATGTCGGATTGCTTGAGCATGTCAAGCGGATCTTCTCGTCGATCGGAACGTTTGAGTTTCTAGAAAAAGAGGAGATGATGGATATTGCCATACCTGTGAACGGGAGCATGCCGGCCTATCTTTTCTCTTTCATTCGGGAATTTGTGGAAAAAGCCGTGCAAGAGGGCATTGGCAGACAAACCGCAACGAGTCTGTGCGTCAATTCGATAATCGGTTCGTGCAAGCTTCTGCAATCATCCGACGATGATCTGGATACGCTGATAAGCAATGTGTGCTCTAAGGGCGGAACCACCATAGCAGGGCTCGACGGCATGTACGGGAACGGATTCAAGGAGTCTATCGGCGCCTGCTATGATGCCTGCGTTGCAAGGTCGATCGAACTTGCCAAGTGATCGGCGCGATGATTGCGTTCGCTTTTGTCGTTTGATTATTAGCGGACTCGGATTTATAATATTAGAGCGCTTCTAAAAACCTCAGAGTCCGAATCTGCCAGACGCCTTTCCGGCTGAAAATCCTGCGGAAAGCCTCGAAATACGACAAGTGTTCCTACTTTTTCCGCCGATTTTTCATCTCGAAAAACCACAGGAATCTTCAAACAGCAGGTTTTTAGAAGCGTCCATAACGATAACGCGGAGCGTTAATTAATGGAGATTTTTTCAAAACTCCTTCCTTCACGCTGCTCGCTCTTCCGGTGCAAGCCGCAAGTCCTGCGGATTCCCCTTTCGAAACGGGCATATACGCA
>DMKZ01000035.1 GCA_003454065.1 Spirochaetaceae bacterium | reverse complement strand
AATCACAGCAGCAACCGCCTGCGCCAATTTTTCCGCGTCCGTCTCTTTGACGAATTCCAATACCACAGGGATGTTGTAGGACGTGCTCTCCGGCTCTTTCATGCATTCCATGTATATTCCAAGCTGCGCGGCGCTCAGAGGATAAGGTTCGAAGACATCGGCCTTGGCGCGAGCGCCATCCGCCGCAAGCGGTTGAACACCGCACTCCATCCAAGCCTTCAAGACCTCGTTCTCCAGCTCCAACAGGCCCTTGCCTTTCAATTCCTTTGATCCAAGGCTTATTCCGAACTTATTGTAAAGGAACGCAGACAAGCGTATCATGCCTATGCTCGTAAGCCCTGCATATTCGAGCGGGACATCATAAGGAACATCGCCTGAGCCGGTTATCTCGGAAATAGCTCTTTTCAGCTCCGCCTCAAGCACATTGTCCTCCCGCTTCGCTGCAATGTCGGAACCTTGTGAAACGGAAGCGGACGACGGCTTTGGAAGCATCCTGCGATTGACTTTTCCGTTCTGGTTGAGAGGTATGCTATCGAGCTGCGCAATCGATGCCGGAACCATATACGGCGGTTTGCGCTCGAGTATGAAAGACCTGATCGCCTTCGCATCGACCTTATCATCGCTCACGACATAAGCGGCTATCATCTTGCCGGCTTCGCCCATATCCCAAGCATGAACGCAAGCATCCTTTATCCCAGGATATTCGCGAATTACACCCTCGACTTCCGAAAGCTCGATTCTGAATCCGCGCACCTTGACCTGCCCATCGTTCCTGCCGAGAAAATCTATTTCGCCATTCGGCAGAATTCGTACGACATCGCCGGTGCGATAGACGCGTTCATAGCCGGCCTCTTTGGAAAAAGGATTCTTAGCAAAGCTCTTCTCATTCTGTTCGGGACGATTCAAATATCCCCTGCCTACGCACCTGCCCGCTATCCAAAGCTCGCCTGGAACGCATGGCGGAACCCTGCGTCCGCATTCGTCCACGACATAAAGGGCAGCCCCTGCGAAAGACTTTCCTATCGGAATGCGCAAGTACTCCTTATCAACGGCTTTGCAAGTTACGAATATCGTGCATTCCGTAGGTCCGTATATGTTTCTGAAATCCAGCCCTTCCGGCGGCGCCAAAGGAACAAGCTTCTCGCCGCCTACCATCAAATGCTTGAGACACGACGGCCTGAAAGGAGACGTTGCGAATTGCCTTCCCACTTGAGTCGTCAAAAAGGAAACCGCGACGTTGTTCTTCTCGTAATATTCGCCCATTGCCTGGAAATCCAGCCTGATCTCCTCCGGAACCACGCAAACGGTTCCGCCGCAAGTGAGAGCAGGATACATGTCCATCATGTTGGCATCGAATCCATAACTGGCATACGCAGCATTAACCGTTCCGACTCCCATGCCGAACTCTTTCTGGTAATGCCTGCAAAAATTCGCCAAGTTGCCATGTTCCAAGACAACCCCCTTCGGAACGCCGGTAGAACCCGAAGTGTAAAGAAGCGTGAAAACGTCGTCCCCGCAAATTGCGGGGATGCTGAAGCTTTTGTCAGAAGGCGGCAGAGAAGGAATGTCCTTGGTAAGCAGGAATTGCCCTTTATATCCGCTTATCAAGGGCGTCAGATCCTCATCGGCTATCACCATGCTTGCTTTAGCGTCCTGCACCATGAAAAGCAGTCTTTCAGGCGGATACGAAGGGTCCAAAGGCTGGTATCCGGCTCCCGACTTCAGAGCGCCGAGCGACGCTATGACCATGTATTCGTTGCGATGTATCAGGATGGACACCGTGCTTCCGCGTCCGATGCCTTTTCCGATAAGATAACCTGCGATGCGATCCGAAAGACAATCGACCTCCGCATAGGTCCTTTTGACATCTCCGATTATCAAAGCAACAGCATCAGGATGCTTCTGCGCCTGCTGCCTGAAAAGCGTAATAATATCATTAGGACCGGATTGCGCTTCGCTTTTAGGCAAAAAGGCGTCGAGCAAGCGCCTTTGGCTTTCCGATGCCATATCGACGTCTGAAAAACCCCCATCCAGCTTGCTCATGAACTCATGCGCGATTTTCCTATAGCATTGCGTAAAGCTTTCCGCAGTGCCTTTTTCGTATAAATCGGTTCGATATGATAACCTGAAAACGTATTCCCCGTTGCAGCTGAGGGCTTCCCCGAGAAGATCGTTTCTAGGATTATCAGGAAGAATGTATTTCAAGGCTGTCTTGCCGCCGAGAAAATCGACCTCGGACTCGTTTTCCCCCTGGTATGCGAACATAGCGGGAATCGAAAGATTGTATTTCGAGCAAGCATCCGCAAAAGAGAACAAGCCGTTTTTCCTATGGCAGGCAATTTGCTCATCGGTTTTTCTAATATGATCTGAAATTCGCTCGTTCCCGTCAAAGCGCTCCAAGACGGGAAACGTCTTTACAAACAACCCTATGTCATTGGCAACCTCAGGGAAACGGCCTGCGCATATCGAAGCGAACAAGGCTTCCTTGGAACCCGAAAAACGACTGAGGACATACCCGAAGACGCATGTGAAAAACGTGCTGGTTTTGATTCCAAGTTTGCGAGCAACATCCCGAAGCCGATTGGAATCCATATCCAGCGAAATCGATTCATAGGCAGCCCTTCGCTCTCCGCACTCCTTGTCATGATACGGCTCGCTGGAGCTATCGACCCCTGAAAGCAGATCGTCATACCATCTTTGCGCGGCGAAAAATGCTTCGCTTTTGCGGCTCTCGCTCTCTTTTTCGGCAAACATGCCGGCGGTCACGCTCTCTTCTTCCAGCGAACCTCCGGCATAAGCCCGGTTAAGATCCCTTATGAAGACCATTGCGGAAGCGCCGTCGAAAACCAGATGATGCATTTGGATGAATAGATACGACTTGGCGGCGCTCCTGATGATATGAATGCGATACAAATCGCCCTCGGAATCCGAAAATGGCTTCACGAGCCTGTTTAAATCCGGTTCGCCATCGTCATAGCTTATATCTACTGCTATTTCGCTGGAATCGCAATTCGGAACCAAGCGGGAAATGGTGCCATCGGCATTGGCGCGAAAATGCGACAAAAGATTCCTATGCGCACGAAAAACCTTGTTCAGAGAATCCGTCAATTTGTTCAAGTCCGTTCCAGACGGAAGCGCAAACAAATAAGGTATGTCGTATGCGGTTGACGATAAATCCTTAATCCAATCCAAGTAAACGCCAAGCTCTGTCATGGAAACGGACATGGCAACCCAATTCGTATCTTTCGCAACCCTCGTCATAATACTCCTGCAGCAGACCCGCATCGATTCGACACAGTGTCTGGTTTTCGACTTGATTATACTGTTTTCGAGAAACAAAACAAAAACATGCCTTAAAGAACTTTAAAAAAATCCTTTTTCAGGGGTCTTATTTCACGTTGCAAAGTCGTAGGCTCTCCTATTGATGCGGCTACTTGAACATAAGCGTTCCTGCCGTTTTTTGCGCCACGAAATCAATTTCAAGCCCACCGTTTTTCCCAACGGAAACCTTATACCCCCGATGCAGCAACTCCAAAAAAAAGACATTTTCGAGGATATGGCCTGCGTCCATATACTTTTTCCCAAGGCTACTCTTCGGTTTCCATGATTTCAGACAGCATTTGCCTGTCTGCCATTTGCTTCGCCTTGCCGCAGCCTTTGGTGCATCTGTATTTCTTCTGTTTGAAGCATCTTTCATTATCGTGAGGGAAGAATTCATGAATCACCTTGATGCCATAACGCCTGACGCCATACAAACAATCTTCCAAATAGTTATTGTGTCTGATTTTTTCGCCTAAGGGAATATAACGCTCTTTGACGTGCATTTTCGTCTGGATCTCCATCAGCATGCTCATGTTTGTTTTGCTGAGCGGGCTATATGCGACCGTTTCATATTTTCTGCCATGCTGAACAAGAAATGATAGCACTTCCCTATCGAACCATCTCCTTGCCGCTTCGGACAAAGAATCATATTCGCGCTGCGTTATCTTATGAAGCCTCAGCAAACCCTTTTTATATGTCCTGTCGCCATGGAAATAATTTTTAAGAAGATAGTCGTCGGAACTTGCTGGATGACTATAATAGCCATGATGATCATCCTGCAGACGCAACTTCTGAATTTCGCAGAATCTTTTCTCCTTCGTGGAAAACTGGATATAATCGCTTACGCATTCCGCTGCTTCTTTCAAACCCTCTTCCTTGTTCGATATGGCTGGAATCGGTGTCAGCATCTGTCTATAACCACAGATATAAGGCTTGATCGCAATCTTTCGGAAAAGGCTTCGCCTCCGTACCGAGCGCAATATCCAGTAGGCACATATTCCTTATACATCCTCCTCATCGCCTTGTACTTGTTGGACACATCCTGTTTCCTATGCCACATGAACCGTCGCCTCCTTTAGGGCGCTTCTAAAAAACCTGCTGCCCAGAGAGCGCCTGTGAATTTCGGGGGCGGAAGATTGTCGGAAATCAACGTAATACTGTTGTATTTCACTGATTTCCGGCGGTTTTCAGACCCGAAAGGCATCAGGCGAAATCGGGCTCTGAGGTTTTTAGAAGCGTCCTTTATGCAGCCGTAGCATAATGATAATACCGGCACAGTATCATATGAAGATACAGCGAAATTATATGCCCTGACAAATCAGCTGTTTAGGAAAACCTCAAGTGAAGAAACGAAAAACGACTTCGAATCGATTATTTTCGCCATCATTCTATCATAAGAAGCAATATCGGTCTGGTCGAATGTTACCACCAGCGCATTCGACAGATTAAATCTTTTGCAAGTCTCTGCCAAACCTTTAAGCTCTCTTTCCCTATTTTCCTCGTTCAGCTCGTAGCAGACCTGTATGGCGGTCTCAGGCTTATTGTCCGTTCCGACGAGAAAATTACACTCGAAAGATGGCTCGGAGTAATACCAGATGTTTTGCGTCATCCTGCGAAGATGAAGAAACACTGCGTTCTCGAGCATTTTGCTCCATTATTCTCCTTCTGTCCTGAAGATGATAATTTGGAGTAACATCAATTACATGTCCGATTTCATCCTTGATATCGGATAAAACAACACTTCCGTATGCTTTGCCCTTAATAAATTCTCCTGTATGTCGAATCAGCTCCGTCATGATTATCATCCAGCAATTCGTAGAAGTCCTTGAAGAAAAGCGCGCAACGACGTCTCTCGTCCTTGTCGGCAAACATGTCCTTGTAAAGCTGAAAATCCTCATCGATAAGATTCTTGAACAATTCCGCCGACAGCTCTTTACTGTTTTCGAGAATATAGCCGTATATCTTGTCAAAGCTCGACTGCACGCATAGCAAGGCGAACAATTTCCCGATGCTGCCGCCTTTTCCACCAGCACCGCCATCGTTTCCTTGCTTTTTTCCACATCGCCCCATATACTAATAATATGATAAGGGCACTTCTAAAAACCTGCTGCCCAGAGAGCGCCTGCGGATTTCAGAGGCGGAAAATCGCCGTAAACCAGCGGAATACTGTCATATTTTGCTGATTCCCGACGGTTTTCAGACCCGAAAGGCATCAGGCGAAATCGGGCTCTGAGGTTTTTAGAAGCGCCCATAAGGAGGTCATTAATGAAAAAATACACGCTAGCATTCCTGCTGCTGACCGCACTTTCCTTCCTTTTGGTTTCATGTCCAAGCGACGGAAACACAAACGGCAACAACAAAAATGATGGAACGATAATCGCTTCAGGAACGAAAATAAGCGATTTTTCAGGGCATGCAAATTCTCTCGATTGGTTCATCGGAACGTTCATTGAAGATGGCGGAGAAGACTATCCGAACGATAAATGGACAATAACCGATACTACCATCAAGAAGGAATTCGCCAACCCAATGCCGGGATTCGATTCAAACGAATACGGCATAAGCGAAATAACCTATAACTCAGTGCAGACGCTAGTCGAATCATACAATGCACCTGCAGGAACATGGACGTTCAAGCTTTTAAGTCAGGACGAAGAGGATGTCGAACCCCAAACAACGATTTTCATAATAGAAAAAGCGGATGAAGACAGCTTCTATCCAACTGTTTCCACTCTTGAAAGGAGAGGCACAATTAAAAGAATTAGACAAAAATAATATGGCTTCCATTAAGACAGCTAACAGAATCGATATGGCAGGTTGCATGCTCTGCCACAATGCGCCCTGCGCCGAATCATGCGCCAAAATCAAGTTGGGCAAAGCATTGCAAAGCGTCTGGCTCGACAACATCATCGGCGCCAGACTCGCCATAGGAAAAGACAACCCATGTGCAGATTGCGGAACGAAAGAATGCGTGAAATCCTGCCCAAGGCATATCGACATCCCAAAAATCATCAGCAAGACCTGCGAACAAAAGCTGTCGAAACCCCTATCCGACAAAGATTGGAAAAGACTCGAAACAAACATCTGCGGAATCAAAATCGAAAACCCGTTTCTGCTCTCCTCTTCAGTTGTAGCCTCATCGTATGATATGTGCGCCAGAGCGCTCGAAGCGGGATGGGCGGGCGTTTGCTATAAGACGATATGCGCATTCCCGATAAAGGAAACCTCGCCGCGGTTCGCCGCTATCACGGATTCCGCCAACACCATTTCAGGGTTTAAAAACGTGGAGCAACTTTCAGACCATAGTCTGGAAGATAATTATGCGACATTCAGAAAGCTTAAGAAAAACTATCCTGGCAAGTTCCTTCTCGTTTCCATAATGGGAAGAAATGAGGAAGAATGGGCGAGGCTCGCCAAAGAAAGCGAAGATGCTGGCGCTGATGCCTTGGAGTTGAACTTCTCATGTCCAAACATGGTTGAGAAAGGCACGGGAAGCGAAATGGGAGCACACCCTGAATTGGTTGAAAAATACACTGCCGCCGCTAAAAAAGCGGTAAAGATACCGGTTCTATCGAAGCTCACTCCGAATGTTGCGAAAATGTCCGATGCGGCAGAAGCCGCGATGAAAGGCGGTGCCGACGGGCTCGCCGCAATAAACACAATAAAAAGCCTGATAGGCACAAGCCCGAATATTCACAGGCTGTCGGTAGGCGGCTATTCCGGCAACGCAGTCAAGCCGATAGCACTTCGTTTCGTATCGGAAATCGCCAAAAACCCCGCATGCAAAAATGCGCATATATCGGGAATAGGCGGCATCGAAACGTGGAGGGATGCCATGGAGTTCATTGCCGTGGGCGCATCAAGCATCCAAATCACTACGGCTGTCATGCAATACGGCTACCGCATAATCGACGACCTGAAGGAAGGCCTCGCTCTCTTCCTTCGCGACCGCGGTACCTCTATCAAAAAAATCTGCGGCATCGCCCTTAACAGCATTGTTGATGCCGATGAGATGCCTCGCGACATCGTAATCTATCCCAAATTCAACAAAAGCACATGCCAAGGCTGCCTTAGATGCTATGTCTCCTGCCGCGATGGCGGACATCAGGCAATATCTTATGGCAATGATAGGAAACCGCTCCTCGACCCGAAAAAATGCGTCGGCTGCCACCTGTGCCTGTATGTCTGCCCCACTGGGTCTATTTGCTCGTCGGAGATCGAGGTGAAGAAATAGTAAGGTTATATCCGAAAAGCGCCTCTGCGCAAACTCGCCCTACTCCCTCAGTGCCGTAATAGGCAATACGTAAACGCCATCCGGCCTCATGAATGCGGCTTTTGCCAGTCCTGCTATCACGAACAGCCCCGATGCGCGCCGACCGCCATTGCGCTCTATCAGCGAGTTGACTTTCAAAAGATTCGCAGCCGCTGCATCAACCTGCGAGAATCCGAGTTTGATCTCAAAAGCGAACCAGCTGCCGTCTTTCTTTTCCACAACCGCATCTATTTCATTATTGCGATAATCCCTATAATGAAAAAGCCTCGCCGAAAAGGAATCAGCGTATATTCTCAAATCCCTCTCCGCCAATGCTTCGAAAAGGAATCCGAACGTATTCAGATCCGATACCAGCCCCTCTGGAGAAATCCCCAGCAGCGCGCAGGCCAACGACGGATCGGCAAGGTGAATCTTACTTGCCTGCTTCACTCTTAGCGACGAACGGCAACAAGGCGAGAACGGCTCTTGATTATCAAGCAAGAACATCCTTTCGAAGACATCAAGATACACGGAAACGGTTTCCGGATTCAATTTTTCCCCTTCATTCCCCTCCATATCCGCAAGCAAAGTCTTTTTTGTTGCAAGCGTGCTTTCGTTTCGCGCTATCGATTTCAAAAGCAAACGCATCTTATGCCTATCGTATTTCACGCCATCTACGAAATCATTTTCCAACACCGAGTTGATGTATGATTCCGGCATATAAGATATCAAATTCATCGGAGCATCTATGTTGCCTGGCCATCCGCCTCTCACAATCAATTCCGCAAGATGCAGAAGCGAAACCTCGCCCGTAGCCCTATCTTGTACCTTGCCTGCGCATAATTCCGAAAGCGAAATGACGCCGGATGAATCACCGGATTCGAAAAGCGACATAGGTCTCATTTTCAATTTGGCAATACGGCCGGCTCCGGAGTGCAGAACCCCCTTCCTGTTCGGAGTTGCAGACCCTGTCAAGATGAACACTCCTTTGTTTTCATATCTGTCCGCATAGCTACGAACTACATCCCACAGCGATGGAACCTCCTGCCATTCGTCTATAAGTCTCGGCTTCTCGCCATCGAGTACGATATCAGGAGACATCTCCGCCAACCTTCTGTTTTGAAAATCGTCACCAGGCAATCCAACCTGAAATTCACTTTTGGCATGCATGGAAGAGGTCCATGTCTTGCCGCACCACTTCGGGCCTTCTATGCAAACCGCTGGAGCGACTTTCAGATAATTCTCTATTTTTCTGTCGGTGTACGCGGCCTATACTTGCTTGCATCAGCAATTTTACCTATGTCTTTTTCACTCATACCGTTTATCATACCACATCATATTTGTAAATTTCAACGGTTGAGTATGTGTAATTTCAACGTTTGAGTATGATTTATTATATATCGCCCATCCCTAATCATCAATCCTTGAGCAACCATTTTATCAAACTGACCTATCGAATGCCATCATAATTCATAGGTAGCTCGTCCAATGTCAATAGAACCTTTTTGTAATTGTCTCTTATTTTCCTGAATGGTGAAATCTCTCTTTCAAATGTTTTTTCATCCAATACGGAAGATGACACTTGGTAATACGTTTTTTCAGTAGGCGCCTGCATAGTTAAGGAGTATAAATTACACTTTGACTTATGGCATTTCAAAGAATTAGCGATAAGAAAAAACGGCTGCTGTTTTCATGCTTCAAAAACGACCTCACAGCATTGCAAACTTCAGACTTTTGCAACCTGAATAGAAATACGGTAAACAGATACTTCAATCTTCTCGGAAAAGAGATATTTCTAGAAAGCATAAGAGAGGCAGAAGCGGAGGTCGGCGAACACAAACCGGACGAATCCTACTTCGACGCGAGAAGAATCAGAGGAAAACGAGGAAGGGGCGCTGCCGGCAAAACCCCTGTTTTCGGCTTGCTTAAAAGAGGCGATAAGGTTTTTGTCACAATCGTCCCGAATTGCTCGAAAGAGGCGCTCATGCCAATAATCAAAGGCATGGCATTGGAAAAATCCACTATTCACACCGACGGCTGGAAAGCTTACGACGGTTTGGTTGTCAATGGGTACGACCATTATGGGGTGTTCCATTAGAGATGTGAGTTCGCCAGGGGAAAGAGCCATGTCAACTGGATAGGGAACTTCTGGAGCTTTGCGAAAGGAAGGCTCGCCAAGTTCAACGGGTGCTCCTCAAACAATTTCATCCTTCATCTGAAGGAATGCGAATGTCGGTATAACCACAGGGATGAAGACTTGTACAAGCTCATTAAAAAGCTGTATATAATGTAGTGCTAAAAGCAAAGAAATAGGAGGAATAATTGCTCCTTAACTATGCAAGCACCTATGTTTTTTCCATTTCAACAAATCATCGTATATCTTACGCTTGAACATGAAAACATCCGAATTTCAAGCAAATTCTACAGAAATATAGTCAAATTTCAGCTAATGCCTTTTTCCAGGCTCTTCCTCTTTCATTTCGGAAAGCATGCTATTATAAAAATCCGGGAACTTCTCGTTTATGCGAATAGGTCGCCCGCCAATGGCCACCAATCCATGCTCCGAATGGCCTTCGCATACGCACCTGTCGTGGCAGAACATCTTATAGGCGACTTTGAATTTGGCGATGCCGAAGTCGATAAGACGCGTTTCTATTCGCACCTTGTCCGAAAACGTCGTGGCATGGAAATATCTGATATCCAATCCTATGACAGGGCTTGCAAGCCCCATAGCCTCCAATCTATCAAACGGCCAGCCTGCTTGGACTAGGAAATCCGCCCGCGCCTCTTCCATCCACCTGATGTAATTGGAATGATGAGTAATGCCCATCTTGTCCGTTTCATAATATTGAACCGTATGACAATATTCTCTCATAGGCAACTTACGGCAATCTCAAAAATCTTTCCAAATTCTTTCCCATCACCATTTCTCTTTCAGCATCAGGCAATCCGAGCGAATCCATGCGTTTGAGCTCGTCTTTCGCCGGCCACATAGGGAAATCCGTGCCGAAAAAGAACTTCTCCACGCCGAAATCCCTGATAAAACCCAATGCCTTTTCTTTTGACAGATAATACAGGGAAGAGGATGTGTCGAAATGGAAGTTCGAATGTTTCGCCTTATGGTAAAGCCCTACTTCATCCCAACGCTGATACCCGCCGAAATGCGCCGCAATGACCTGCAACTGCTCGTAATCGTTAAGAATCGGAATCAATCGGCTGACGGACGAATAGTCATATCTGGCATCGCCCATATGAATCAAAACAGGCATCTTCCCCGCTATTGCATCATATATCTTCGCAGCTCTTTTCTCGTCAACATAAAAACCCTGGCAATCAGGGTGCAATTTCACTCCGCACAACCCAAGTCCTATGCACTTATCCACTTCATCTTTTATTTCTTCCTTGCTCATATCCGGATGCAGCGTCATAAATCCGATGAATTCGTCATGCAATCTTGTCTGCTCGTATATGAAACCGTTTATGGAAGCGACCTGATGGACCGTCGTAGCCACCGAATGAACCAAGCACTTATCTATGCCCATTTCCTTGTTTTCCTTCAATAGGCTTGCAATCGTTCCGTCATGCTCGATATGCACGCCATAAAAAGCCCCAATGGAACTTGCGGCCTTCTGCGCTATCTTATCAGGATAGATATGAACATGAGCGTTTATTACATTCGCCTTGCCGGCAACAACCGATTTGCTCACGGTTTCATCGAAAGCGCTTTCCTATGCGCCTTGAGCTTCTTGATTGCCCAATCATAATGCGAAGAGGTGGTGGAGATGAAATACGACCCGAGATTTGAAGTTCCGATCCAATCAAAATGCTTTTTCACGAAGAGCTCGTCGTCACTGAACTTTTCCGCCAATTCCATGACTTTCGCATGAGAATCGTATAATAAATCCTTGGCCTTCTCAAGCGGCGTTTTCTGATGTTTGTTAAAAAATTCGACGTTCATCTGAGGGTATGTCTTCCAATTGTATTCTTCCGGCAGAAACGACGCCGGAACTCCACTGGTGTTTGCTTCGACCCACTTCAACAGCAGAACATGCCATTCATGCAGATGCACCAGCACATCCCTGAGATTCTTGTCTCTCTTCCAATGGCTTTCGGTCTTGGACTTATCATTCGAAAAGTCGAATTCCGAACCGAGCTCTTTATCCGTCAGGCTTCCGACTAACTCGTTCAATTCGGCGAATTTCCGCTTCGCCATGCTATTCATCTCTTCCTTATTCTTCGCTCTCGGCATATATCCACCTGCACTTCAGATAAGCTTTCAAACGCAAATGCCTTTCATTGCTTTCCAAGCTCGCCAATCATTCCCAAACCGCTATACTGTTCTCTTTCGTCCCATCGTAATGCCAATATTTTTTTCCTGACTGCCTCTGTACGGTTGTAGGCTCGTTCTCGCTGTAGAAATAATACTCATGGTTGCTGCTTTCGTCCTTTTTATTCCAACCCGCAGCAAAGCCGCTGATATCAGCCGAATCAGCCGCCTCAAGATATATTGGATACGAATCCCAAGACGAAAGGAAGATTCCGGAAGATATTGTTTTGCAACTGGCTGGTAAAAGCATATAATCAAGGGAATTGCAGCCCACGAAAATCTGCTGCGCCCCCAAGGACGCCAAGTTTCCAGGAAGTCTGACCGAGTCAAGCCATGAGCAATCCATAAAAGCCTTATCGCCTATCGAGGCGACTGCATCATCAAGAATCACTTGCCTTATCCTGTCGCAACCGCTAAAGGCGCCATAACCGACATCTCCGCCCAAAATAGTGACCTTCCTCAGCGATTCGGGAACATAATATGTGGTTTTTTCACTTGACGAACCCTGATTTATCTGCTCTACCTTCCTAGAACCGTACGAAAGAATCCCGTACTTGAAGTCCTTGAACTCGTAACTACCGAAAATGCGCGCGAAATGATAGCCGTAGGGAAGGGTTGTCCCATCCTTGAAAAGCCCTGCAAAAGGCAGCGTGATCTCGGCAAGCGATACGCATCCGCCGAAAGCACCA
>DMKZ01000052.1 GCA_003454065.1 Spirochaetaceae bacterium | reverse complement strand
TTTATCGCCCGCAGGTGCTCGCCATCGTACGAAACGCAACGATTGAAAAAAAGTGTCCTTTGTAATAGAATCCTTTTCTATGTGTGTTTTTTGGAAAAAAAGGCCTGATGCGTTCAAGCGCATGGGCGTGATATCCTTGTTTGTCCTGATGCTTGCGCTTCTGCCTGCGAATGCGGTGGCGGAATACAGCAAGGGCAACTATCAGATAAACCTCAGGATTCCTTTGTCCATCCCGACTTTTGTGCATTTGCAGAAGGGGGAGCCGGACAACCATTCGGGCCAAACGCTTGTTTTTTCCGATATGGGATTCAAAGGCATTCAGGGCGGAGTGGAAGCCGATGTAGGCTATTTTTTGAATGACAAGCTGTCCGTAGGCGGAATTTTGGGATATGATTTCGCATACGACAGGGGCGGCAGGATATTGTCCAAGGTTCCTATTCTCTGCAAAGCCAATTACATATTGTTTTCGCAGGGAATCGTCGAGGTTCCGGCGTCGGCTTTCCTTGGCGTGAACTATTGGAAATACCATTCCCAAGAGCATTTCGTCCTGCATGCCGGCGTTGAAATAGGAGTCAATGCGTTCTGGTCGGAAAGCTGGGGGGCGATATTCAGGACCGGCTTTTGGATTTATCCGGAATTATATGCCGATAGCTATAAGAGCAACATCTCGGGATTCATTCCGATTGTTCTCGGAGTCACGTACAGGAGGTGAGGCGTCTTATGAAAAACCGAATCAAGTTTGTTTCAAGCATTCGATTTGCGGCAACGGCGGTTTTGCTTCTGCTTATCGGGCTGGCATCTTGCAATGAAGCCAGTTCGATTTCCATAATGCAAGGCGTATCGACATCAAGGGAGAAGTCTGCGAAGGTGTGGCGGCAGGCGGAAGTGGCTTATGCGACCGATGCCGGGAACGGAATATCGAAAGTGGATTTCGTGTTCCTTATTGCCAACGACGGCTTGCATGTGGTTTCCGCGAATACGGATCAGAGCGCGGATGAGTTTCTGACGAAGGCGACCATATTGAATGGCGATGAGAATTTCAATGTGAAAGGGCTTGTCAGGGGAATCTGCATCCCTTCAACGTATTCATCGCAGAATCCTGTCATCCTGATTCAGACCGTAGAGAATTCCATAGCATCGGATTCCATGCATTACTATTCCGTCGATTTGAAGAGTCCGGCGAATTTCGACCCCAGCGGGATGACCGTGAGCGAATTGTCGTTCTCGCAAGATGCGGAGAATTATGTTTTCGTTTCCAAAAGCCTTGTGAATGCAAGCCACCTGATCATGTATCGCACGAAGAACATCGCAGATACCGCCGATGGGTCGTACGAATATCACATAGGTCATTGGACTATTGCTGATGGGAAATTGGGATTCAGCAGCGTCAGATCATTTAGAAGCGGCAACCTTATCTACGGATTTTGGGAAGATTCGGATGCTGTGAATGCCGCCGTCTTATACACGACAGTGGGTGATGACGACATACAGAAGCAGGACTACTATTCCATAGGATTGGGGGATCATCCTTTCGATGCCAAGCATTATGACAAGCTCAAAGATATCAGAATAAGGAATTTCATCGTTTATCCGGACGGCAAGTTCATGGGGATCACGCAGTCCGGCAACATATTGCATTCAGAAGTCGATAGGTCGTATAACTATACTGCGGATTCCTCTTTCTCATACAACAGATACACTCCGCCGGTAGTGTTCAGGCATGATGGCTCCGACACTCCAGCCGTAACGGTTTTCGCAAGGTATAACGGCAACGGATTCATAATATATTGCTACAACAAAACTCCGGAAGACAACAAGATATATAATTCCACGGACGAATACAAAGGGCATGTTCAGACCGCAGGATTCGCAGAGAATCTCAGAAGTGAGGAGATTTCGGAATTGTATCCTGTGATTCTTAAGAGCTCCGAAAAGACAGAATACAAGATTCTCGTCTTAAGTACGGAAAACGGTCTTGCGACATATTCTTTCGATTCCATAAAGCCGATGGAGATGAGGACCAACGGAACCGAAGCATCAGGTCGCATTGCGGTGTTCGGCTCCTGATTTTTTGAAGGCATTATGGTCCGATGCGGTTGCGATTGGCATTCGCTCGATGCTTCTGCTTTGATTTCCCTCGATTCGGGACAGGCATTTCGCTGGAAAAAAGGTTCCGATGGGCTGTGGCGAGGCGTAATATCGGATTGCCTTTGGGTGCTTTGCGCAGAGGTGATGGAAAGAGTAGAGGCATCGTCTCCGCTTTATGCTTTTTTCAATATGAGTTTGGATTGGGAGGGCATTTGCAAAAAACTTTCCGGCATTGATCCGTATCTTGATTCGGCTTTGGACGAATTCAAAGGGCTCAGGATATTGAAGCAGAACCATTTCGAAACGCTTTTGAGCTTCATAGTTTCGTCTTGCAACAACATACGCAGGATTTCCGGAATTATCGAACGCTTTTGCTCGTTTTTCGGAAAGCCTGTCTTGAAGAGCGTTCCGGAGGGTTCGGATGTTTCGGGGCTGTATTCTTTTCCGAGACCGCCAGAGCTCGATGGCGTGACTGTCAGGGATTTGGAATGCTGCAGAATGGGGTTTCGCTCGCAATACATCGTTGATGCCGTGGAGAAGATCAATTCCGGAGAAGTGGATTTGGAAGGAATCGAGCGCATGCCTTTCGATCAGGCCAAAAAAGAGCTCATGAAGATAAGCGGGGTCGGCGATAAGGTCGCATCATGCGTTCTGCTTTTCTCGTATTCGTTCCTTGAAGCTTTTCCCAAAGATGTTTGGATAAAACGGGTGCTTGAAAATCGAATAGGCGGAAAAACCGAGCGGAATTTCGGCGAATACGCAGGCGTTGCGCAGCAATATATGTTCATGAAAGCCAGACAGGAGAAATTTTAGGACGTTCAAGGAGTCATGCGCGGATGAGAGTCACATCGGGGAAATACAAGAATAGGAGGCTTCGATGCCCGCCGGGTGTCATCAGACCCGCCATGGAGAGGATGCGCATATCGGTTTTCTCAATTTTGGGGAACCTCGAAGGCATGAGCTTTCTGGATATATTCTCCGGTTCGGGGATAATGTGCGCGGAAGCGGCTTCCAGAGGAGCGTCCGAGGTGTGCGCCGTGGAAAAGGACTTCGGGAAAAAGAAGATTCTTGCATCGAACCTTGCCTTTATCGAGGAGAAGAAGAACGTTTTCATCATGGACGCCTTCGCATTTTTGAAGAAGTTCAAGGGCGAATGCGCTTACGATATCGTGTATCTCGACCCACCGTTTGCTTTTGCGAAAAAAACGGATCTTTTGAATATGGCGTTTGAAAATGCTTTTTTGAAGGATAGCTCCGTGATGGTGATTCATTATCCCAAGGAAGATGATAAAGATTTTGAAAATGTCGTTTCAGGCCTTGAAACAATCGACATCAGATCGTACGGCAGGAGCATGGTCAGGTTTTTGAGGAAGAGATGTCTTACCTGAACGATGATCCCATTTATGCGCTGTGCACCGTCTATGGCGTTTCCGCAATAGCCGTCTATCGTGTTTCGGGCAAAGGAAGCATAAGGCTGCTAAACAAGATCTTGGATAGGAAAATTGTCGTGCCTGAGAACAAATGCCTTGCTTTCAGGAAATTGGTCTGCGATGGAAAGCACATAGACGACGCCTTGCTGTCCGTATTCGCCAAAGGACATGGCTACACCAAAGAGGAATGCGTGGAGATTTCCATTCACGGCAGCGTTTCCATAATAGGCACACTCGATAGGGTTTTCGGCAGAATCGGCTTCAGGAAGGCTTTGAGGGGAGAGTTCACATATAGGGCGCTTAGAAACGGCGCTCTTACCGTTCTGCAGGCTGAAAGCGTTCTTGCCTTGATCAATAGCAGGAGCGAAAACCAGCAAAGGCAGGCGCTTGAAAGCATGGCGGGGGCGCTTGACGAAGCTTTTTCGCAAATAAGAGAACATCTTGTTTCCATAGCATCCGGCTTCGAGCTTCAATTGGATTACAGCGAAGACGAATATGATGAGCATATTTCATTTCCCGAAAATGAGATTTCAGAGCTGATCGGAAGCATTGCATCTCTCATATCGGGGTATGAGATGTCGAAGAAGCGGGAGGAAGGAGTCGGCATAGTTATTTTCGGCAAGACCAACGAAGGCAAAAGCTCGCTCTTCAATTTCCTATTGAAAGACGATCGCTCCATAGTGTCCCCGATCCGAGGCACGACGCGCGATTACGTCGGAGAGGAAGCGACTATTTGCGGTCAGAAAGTCATGCTTTACGATACTGCCGGCCTGAACGAAACAGATGATGCGATTGAAAGCGAGGGAATCAGGCGCAGCGTGAGAAAAGCCGAAGAGGCGGATTTGATAATCTATTTCGCAAGCGATGATGAGGATAATGCGCAATACGATAGGATAATTCGGAGGCTCGAGGCGGATGGCAAGCCTGTAATACGCGTCAGGGGCAAGTCCGATTTGCGCATCAAGCGCGCCGCCGCCGGTTCAAATGGCGATGAGATATTCATTTCGTGCAAGACAGGCGATGGCATTGACGCTTTGGTGGCGGAGATTTCCAAACGCATCAAGGGGATTTTAAGGCTTGACGAAGGCGGCATGCTGCTTACCAGCGCCAGGCAGGAGAATATTCTAAGGCGTATATTGCAGACATTGAAGAAAATCAAGAGCAAGCCTCCTA
Organism: Spirochaetaceae bacterium; assembly: GCA_003454065.1. Next base: position 85 of record DMKZ01000052.1, on the reverse strand, counting down.
TCGAGATTTGCGCGATTCTCGTCTCGGAGGCGCTTCAGGATTTGTCCGAACTCGTCAGCGGGAGCAGCAGCTCTGGTGAAATCGC
>DMKZ01000171.1 GCA_003454065.1 Spirochaetaceae bacterium | reverse complement strand
GGACATCGCATACAGGGTGATGAATGACAAAGATGGGATATTGGAATTTTCGCAGGATGGCAAGACGCTCCTAGTGAAGAAGGCGGCCGCCTCCGGAAAAACCGCTACCGTGCGCGCATCCCTGACAAGGCATCCCGAGGTCTATTGCGAATTCGATGTCACGTCGGTGAACGTGCCTGTAAATAAAGTTAGCATTAGGAAGTCGGATGATTCCGCAATCGGCGCTCAGCCGATAAGCATCAAGGTGGGCGAGCAGGTCTCATTCGTTGCCATAGTGGAGCCCGATGATGCTACGGATAAAACGGTCAAATGGTCTGTCGAGAAAACGGCTTCCGATGAAAGCATAAGGGCGGTGACCATAACGCAGGACGGCCTTGTAACAGGCGGCATGTTGGGAGGCAAGGCCAAGGTGCGGGCTTCAGCTATGGACGGCTCCGGCAAATACGATCAGGTTGCATTCGAAATCAATTCGGAATCGATTCCGATGGGAAACAAGGTCATTGGCGCAAGTGACGAAGAAGAAATGCCGCCGATATCTACGGGTGTCATAGTCTCGAGCGTTGTCGAGCCGCCTGAAGGCAAGACGATTACGAACATTAATTCATCGGATGATGCAGTGATTCAGGTTTCCATTGAAAACGGAAAGGGCAGGGTGAATATCTCCAGCGACGGCAATGAAGGAAAGCTCATAGTGGTGACGATAGAATACGATAACGATTCCGAAGATACCGATAGATTGGAGTTTGTGGTTGGTGAGGAAAATCCGCTTCAGACTTTTTCGCTGGATATTTCGAACAAGGAATTCATATTGGGAAACGATGCCGATAATACGATTCAGATCGATGTCGCGCCCGATCCTGCCAGCGCCACTTTCAAGGCTCCGAAATATTTCAAATGGACGGTTGATGAGGGCAAGGAGGGAGTCGCATCCGTAAACGGAACAGGTCTTGTGGAAGTCAAAGGGCTTGGCGAGACCAAAGTGACTGCGACATCGGTGAGGTATCCTGAGCTTTCCGCTTCGTGCGACATCGTAGTGAGAAACCCCAGAATCACATTCATGGAATGGGATGGCGAAAGCCAAGAATGGAAAGCCCAAAAAGACACCGCATCGGCTGCATGGGGCACGAAACTGTCAGATATGATCAATGGAAGGAAGGCATCCGGCACATCTTGGACGAATGGCGACGGAGAGGAAGTTCCTTATGATTTCGCTCGCTGGACGCTTGCTTCAGGCGCAGGCGGGAATCCTTCTACGCTTAGCGGCGATGCCCTTGCCGATGCGGATGTGCTTGCCGGAGACAAGACGCTTTATGCCGTTTACTCTCTGCGCAATATGAAAGTCAATCTGATGGAATGGAAAAACGGCGCATGGAAGCAATTGGGCAGCACGACGGAGCAGGAATGGGGAACCGATTTCGTTCCTCCCGAAGGCGGACCGTCTTCCGAAACGGTGAAATACGATTCGAAGGATTACGGATTCACGGGGTGGGCCGAATTCTCTTCAAAACCCGCATCGGTCGCAGATGCCAAACCCCAGGAAGAGTATTTTTCCGGCCCTGTGAAAAAGGATCTTACGCTTTATGCCTGTTATGCCGGCGATGTCACCATCTTGTTCAGGTATTGGAGAAGCAACGGTTGGTCCGATTTTGCAAGATATGTGCAGAAGTGGGGCAAGGAATACAAGCAGACAAACGGAGTTCCTGGCAGCATCAATTATGGAGGCACGAAGTATTTCCAGAAGTGGGTGCGATCGAATCGCGCGCCTGGAAATCCTTTGGTTTCAGGAACGGAATATTCTTCCGACAAAGTCACTACCGACATCACGCTATATGCTTCTTATGATGCGCAATATAAGCAATCCGCATTCATGACGACCATTTCGGAGGTTGAGAAATTTAAGATGCAAGGCAAGGAAGTAAGCGTTTCGGAATTCAAGTTGTCCAAATACGAAGTGACGCGCGAATTGTGGATGATGGTTCAGAATTGGCTTGCCGCCGATGCATCGAGGAATATGAAGAAATACATTCAGCAGTCGTATCAGGGATCTCAGGGAACCGGAATGCTGATGGGATGGAAAGGAGTGCAGGTTGACGATGCGGAGGTGCAGGCGAAGTCTCGTCAGAAGCGTTATTCCGGAATCTATTCTAAGAACGAATCGACTGGTCAATTCACATGTCCATGGGGTGCGGGAACCGAAGAGCCAGCTATCAAAATGTATGAAAAAGTTGCGGAAAACAAGGATTTGTATCCGGCTACCGGAATCACATGGTATCAGGCTTGCGAATTCTGCAACGCCCTGTCGGAGATGGACGGGCTCAAGCCTATGTATTACGTAGGTGACGGCGCGAGTAGGAAATATGGCGGATTCGCATCGGGCGATGTCGTCAAATGCGATTGGGGCGGAGATAACGCAATCAACTACGATTGGTTCCGCGTTGTTTTCTCGCAATTGGACGATAATAATGTCACTGAAATGTTCACAAACGCGATTAGCAATACCAACACCTATCAGACCGGCAGGGGCTACAAGCCTTCCGATGTATTGGATGTCGGAAACGAATATTTGAATTACAACTACTCTTCCAATTTCAAGGATTACTGCAAGGTTCCTATCGAGTATGAAACCGATGCGAATGACAATCTTGTGATTGTCGATGCGAGCGGAAATCGCAAGTCGGTGAAACCTAATTCAGACGGGCAATACGAGCTGGTTGATGAAAATGGCGATTACGTATTGCAAGGCGGCAGTCGAGTGATAGTGGTCGGTAACAAGATAATGCGCAGACTCGATAATTCCGCAAAGAACTTTTCATGGCTTGCGGCGG
>DMKZ01000062.1 GCA_003454065.1 Spirochaetaceae bacterium | reverse complement strand
TCTTTTCAAGGGCGTTCATGGCGAGCCTTATCTTATGCTCATCCTTCTTTGCGGACTCGGCTATCGCGTTCTCGCTATCGAACTCGCGCTGCGTGGAAACGCGCTCGAGCTTCTCCTCCGCCTCCTCCCTGCGCCTGATGACCTCATCCAGTTTCGTCTTGCTGTCCTTTATGCGTTCATCGACCATTTTCAGCTGCTCGATTCCGGTAAGCAGATGACTCTTCTTGGATTTGAGAGCATTCCTCTTGGACTCTATTTGCACAGGAATCTCCTGCGCTCTCGTTTCCAAAGACCAGCAATCGAACAAAACCTGCTGCAACTTGCTTAAAAGCACGCCGCTCGCACCCAAACCGCTCGTCTTGATTTTCGGCATTGCCGCCTTGCCAGGCGTCTTTTCGCCATCATTCGCTTTCGTAACAGCCATAGTCTCATCTCCCCTTGAACTTATTCAGCTCATCCTGATTCTTATAAAGCATCTTTATCTCGTCGAATTCCTTAAGCTTGGACAAGGCCTTCGCCTCTATCTGCCTTATTCTTTCTCTCGTAACATGAAATTTCAAGCCGACCTCCTCAAGAGTGAGCTGGTATCCGTCCTCAAGCCCGAACCTCAGCCTCACGACCTTGGCTTCCCTTTCCTGAAGCTTGTCGAGATTCTTGTTGAGAATGCTTTTGAGAAGATTGCATGTCGTCTGATCCTGCGGGTTTATGGCATTCGGATCCTCGAGAAAATCGGAAAGCTGCGAATCATCCTCTTCGCCGATAGGCGAATCGAGCGATGTAGGCTCTTTCGCCACGGCCTTGACCTGACGCACCTTCTGCTCCGTCCAGCCTTTCCCTCCCGCCTGCTTGTTCAGCCGTTCCGCAACCTCGGCATCCGTAACCTCCCTGCCAAGCTCATAGACAAGGTTCTTCGTCTCCTTGTTCACCTTGTTGACCTGTTCGGTCATGTGAACCGGAACGCGTATGGTCTTGGAATGGTCGCTGATGCCTCTCGAAATCGATTGCCTTATCCACCAAGTGGCATAAGTGGAGAACTTGAATCCCCTGTTGTAATCGAATTTCTCCACGGCTTTTATCAAACCGATATTGCCTTCCTGCACCAAGTCGAAAAACGGCAGACCCCTATTATTATTCTTTTTTGCAATGGAAATTACAAGTCTGAGGTTGCTCTGGATAAGCTTCTCCTTAGCGCTTATGAAAGACTTGCGGCTCTTCACGATTTCATTCCACTTGTCCTTTATGCTGTCGCAGCTTTCCCCGAATTGGAATTGAATGAAATCCAAACGCTCCTCGTTCTGGTATATCTTGCGTATCAGATTCTTTATCTCATCATAACTCAGATAAAGCTTGTCCTCGTATTCCTTGCGCTTGCTAGGCGTCGAAATCTCCTTGGATATCTCCCTGAGCCGCTTGTTATGCGCCCTCTTCTTTATCTTCGTCTTATCCGAGCTTATTCCGATGGAGCTAAGACATGCGATGGTGTCGTCATAGAGGTCGTTTATCTCCTTATACGACTTCTCGAACGTATCTATTATCTGGAGCTCGTCTTCGACCTGTATCTTGATCGGCAGGAATTTTTTAAGAAGATCATCCCTTCTCCTGATGAAATCCTCGTTCTTGAAAAAGTTCTCCTTGTCAGCCTGATATAGCTCGTTCTTTTTGGAAATGAACTCGTTTATTTCCTTCTTGGGAATCTTCTTGGAGCTCTTGCTATCGCTGAAATAGGCGTTATACAGGCGTTTCTGCGTCTTGACGTATTCGACATCGGCATCGTTTTCCTTATCCATGCCTTTGCTGTAGTTATCGATATATTCCTTGAACTGCGTTATGAGTATCCCGCTCGATTTGATTATGGAGATTATCTTGTCAAGGCTCTCCTCCATATCCCTGGAAAGCCTCTGCTCGTCTTCCTTTTTAAGCAGCGGATAATTTCTCAAATTGCTTATATAGACTTTGCTCGGATCCGAATTCGGCGAATCCGAGCGCTTCTCCTTGGATGACAGAAGCTTCAGCTCCTCGATTATGTCCTCGTCGCTTTGCTCCATATCGTCCAAGTCCTCCTGTTCTACGAGGCGCAGATCCTCGGCGCTCGGCTCATGTATGTCGCTCGAATCCGAAAAGTTGGAATAAAGCTTGACCTTAATCCCTTTCTTCGCCAGACAGGCGATTATGTCCTCCTCCGCCTGAGGATTGTCATCCTTCATGTCCTGAGTGATAAGCGGACTCAAATCGCTATACATGACTTCGCCGGAACCATCCACCAGCTTCATAAGCTTCTCAACGACAGCCTTCTCGTTCTTTTTCAATTCGACCCCTCCCGTTCAAGCAAAACAAACACCCATCCATTCGCCGCAAGCATCCGCGCATCCGCTCGCCTGCGCTTTCAGCGCGCAAGCTTGCCATCCGATTCCTCGGCAATGCTTTTGTTGAGCATGCTGAGCGCGGTAAGCATCCTATTCTTCTCAAGCAGCACCGAATCGGCCTCGTCTATCCTGCTCAACGCAGAAAGGTTTCGGCTTTCATCCTTGATCCTGCTTCTGACTATCCTTTTCACAGCGCTGTCTATCATCTCGGAAATCCTCGCATCATCATATCTCCTATACATAGAAGCGTATTTGCCTATTATTTCGGACAAATACCTCCTATCCTCCTCATTGGAGATCGAAGATATGAAAGCATCATCCTCCGCAGCAAGACAATCGCTATCCGCAAGGATGCGGAAAATAATCCTGCTGTTCGGATTCTTCAGGTCAGAACTGCGGACGAAAGACACGGCCTCGTCCTTGAAGCGATCCCTCCTGACAGCGAGCATTTTCATAAGATCCGTTTCGAACAGCGGCTTTTCACCGGCAATCCCCATCGTCCTGCTGTCATGCGGTTCGATCTTGCGTTCCGGCAGGAAACCAGGCGCTTCGGGGCGTTCGGACGGATTCAATCGCATCTGACCCGACATCGAGGAAAGCTTTTCGGCAACCATCTTCTCAGGCAACGACAGCTTCGCCGCCAAAAACCTCGAAAGCTCATATTGCTCCACAGGTCCCAGCAGGCTATGAAACTTCCAGAAGTCGCCTATGACGTCGCTTTTGAAGGAAATCGAACCTGTATCTCTTGCCGAAGAGAAGCAATCGAAAAGGAAATCCTCGGCATTCACCGCCTTATCTTCGACCGCCGCCCTAACGGCTGCAACGCCGCGCTCTCCGGTTTCAATTGCCTCCGAAGCGTCCTTGAAGCCTTTCAGCTTGGCCACAACACACCTGACGCCTCGTTCATAAGCGCAATAGATGACATTCAGCGTGTTTTTCCGACCCGCATCGTCCGAATCGTAAAAAACCGCCATCCTGTTCGAATACCTGCTCACAAGTTCCATGTGCGCAGGAGTGAATGCTGTTCCGCAAGCCGCCACGGCATTGTCTATTCCGATCGAGTGAAGCGAAACCACGTCGAAATTCCCCTCGACCAGCACGCAAGGGTTCTTCTTCCTCAAAGAACCAATCGCCTGATACATTCCATACAGCACCTCGCCTTTCTTGAACAAACCAGTGCCGGATGAATTTATGTATTTCGGGATGTCGTCATTATTGTTCATCCGACGTGCAGAAAATGCAATGGGCCTGCCATGCAAATCCAGCACGGGAAAAACAATCCTATCTACGAAATACGAACGCTTGCTTTCCGCCGAAAACAATCCCGCACTGTAAATGACCTCGTCCGAAAACCCTCTCTTCCGCAGGAAATCCGACACGAAGGAGATGTCAGGAGGCGCATACCCTATCATAAATTTCCGGCGCATATCCTCGTGCACGCCCCTTTTCTCAAGATAGGAAAGAGCCCTTTCGGCATACGGATTGTTTTCAGTAAGCTGATACATGAATTCCGCCGTCAGAACAGTGTGGAGATCGTAAAGCTGCTCGCGCAAGCTCCGCTCCTTCCTGTCCTCGTCCGTTTCCGTCCTGAGCGCTACATTGCACTCGCCCGCGAGCCTCTCAAGCGCCTGATAGAACGTCAAATGCTCGTACAGCATGAGGAAATCGAATATGTTTCCGCTGGTCTGACAACCGAAGCAATAGAACGTGCCCCTCTCGTCGTTCAAAACCATCGACGGG
>DMKZ01000178.1 GCA_003454065.1 Spirochaetaceae bacterium | reverse complement strand
ACATTCTTTTCTCCAATGATGCGTTCGGGCAGCATTTCGCGGTGGAAGAGCTTTACAACGACAAGGCGAACCAATGCCTTCTTATGAAAGAGGCTTTGAAGTACTATGTGAATATACTCAATCCGTTTTCAATGCTGGTGGCGAAGAAAATAGATGAAATCATGGGCATGGGCTTGAACATAAGCATGATTTGCCCGAGCCATGGCGTGATATGGAGAGACAATCCGCTTCAAATCATTGACAAATATGCCGAATGGTCGAAAGCGTATCAGGAGGACCGGATAACCGTCGTATATGATACGATGTGGGAGGGAACGGCAAGAATAGCGCGCGAAATCTCGCACGAGTTGTCTCTGCAGCACCCGGATACCGTCGTCAAGGTCTTCAGCGTTTCCAAATCCGATAAAAACGAGGTTATGACCGAGGTGTTCAAAAGCAAGGCGATAATCGTCGGATCTCCCACCGTGAGCAACGACATCCTTTCAAGCATGTCCGGATGGCTTTCGTTCCTCAAGCAGCTGAAATTCAAGAACAAGAAGGCTGCCGTGTTCGGCTGCTACGGCTGGAGCGGTGAGGGGAACAGGATTCTCAAGGAGAGGCTTAAGGACGCCGGCTTCGAAGTCATCGAGGAAGAGGTCAAGTCGCTTTGGAATCCTGAGGCCGAAGACTTTGCGAAAGTCAAGGAGATGGTCGCCAAAATCTGATGGAGTTTGATAAGGCTATACATCCGGATTTGACCGAATCTTTTCTCATGCGTTTGGAGAAATTTTCGGAGAAGGACAAGGCGTTTCTCAGGAAGGTCATGTTCTTTGCGGATAATGCGCACGCAGAACAATGCCGCAAGTCCGGCGAACCGTACATAATACATCCGATAGCCGTAGCGAAAACGCTTGTCGATATCGGGATGGATGTTCCGACAATAGCGGCCGGCCTCCTGCACGATGTTCTTGAAGACACCGATTACAAGTTCATGGACATTGAGAGCATGTTCTCAAAGGAAATTGCCAGCCTTGTCGATGGAGTGACGAAGATACGCAATATTGATGTCACCAGCAAATCCGAACAGGAATCGCAGACGATTCGAAAGATGTTCTTCGCCATGGTTGATGACCCCAGGGTCATAATCATCAAGCTTGCAGATAAGCTCCATAACATGCGCACGCTGAAGTATCTGACTTCGCAGAGAGCGAGGGAAATAGCCTTCGAATGCCTGGACGTGTATGCGCCGCTTTCCGACAGGCTTGGCATAAACATGCTGAAGGTCCGGCTTGAGGACGAGGCTTTCAGGGTCATCAAGCCTGATGCTTACAAGCAGATAGAGGATTACATCAGCGAACAGTCCGACGCTCAGGAAAAATTCCTGGAAGACGTCAGGGACACGATAATCAGGAACCTATCCGTTTTCGGAATCGACAGCGGCATCATAAAAATATACAGTCGTGTCAAGCACATGTATTCGATTTACCAGAAGATGCGTCGCAGGGGACGTGAGGTTACGCAGATCCAGGACATATACGGAATGAGAATCATCTGCAACAGCATCGTGGAATGTTATACGATACTCGGTTTGATACATGAGCTTTGGACTCCGGTGGATGCTCATTTCAAGGATTATATCGCCGTTCCCAAGGCAAACAACTACCAAAGTCTGCATACTACGGTTGTCGTGAACGACAAGAAAAAGGCGAAACAGCTTGAGATTCAGATAAGAACCTACGACATGGACGCAGTAGCTAATTTCGGCGTGGCTTCGCATTGGGCATATAAGGCGGAATCGGGCAGGGAAAAGGCGGTGGGCGGCTGGAAGGAAGCCGAAGATAAGGAGAGGTTTTTAAAGCTCATAAACCGCATGAGGAATTGGCAGGAGGAAATCAAGGAGAGCGATAACTTCATGGAGGATATAACCAGCAATCTCCTGAAGGATACGATTGTCGTTTTCACCCCGAAGGGAAAGCCGATCGAGCTTCCGTTGGGGTCCACCGCGCTGGATTTCGCTTATGCGATACATTCGGAGGTCGGCAACAAATGTCAGATGGCGAAGGCGAACGGGAACATCATTGCGCTTTCGGAGCCATTGAAGAATACGAACATAGTTGAGATAATAACATCGCAAAATGCAGCCCCGCGAGAGAACTGGCTTAAATACGCTTTTACGCAAAGCGCGAGACGCAAGATCAAATCATACCTCAACAAGCACGATTCATCCATCATGTTCACCAAGGATTTGGTGGTCAAGAATCTGGATAAGACGATAGGGCAGAAAGCGGATCCCATAAGCGTTAAGACCGATGAGGCGAAAAAGGAAAGGTCTGCCGTATCTTCCGAAAAAGTCAAGACGGAGGTCGAAACTTCGAAAAGCACCGACTCGCTGTCTGTAGGCGCGGACAAGAACATGATGATTTCATTTGCGAAATGCTGTCATCCGGTCAAGGGAGATCCGATAATAGGATATGTGAGCAGGGGCCGCGGCGTAATAGTCCACAGGAAGAATTGTCCCAACATACCGAATATGGCCGAAATCAAAGACAGGATGATAAGCGTATCGTGGGACGATGATCGCCCGTCCAATATCTACAAGTTCAAAATAGTGTCCAAGCGCATTTCGGATCTTTTCGGAGAAATAGAGTCTGCCGTGAAGAAGCACAACGGAAACCTTCTCGAAGGCCGCCTCGAAGACAACGACGGCGTCATGCTGTGCGGCACTTTCAAATTGGAGGTGCCTGCCAATATCAGCTCGAAGAAAATCATCAGAGCGATATCGGCTATTCCCAGCGTGGATGCGATTAATCTCCTATAGCGAGCAATGCGAAGAAAGGGATTTTGAAAAAACCTCGCTTATTTGTTTTCCACCCTAGAGCTCTTCCGGGCCCCCGTATCTATTTCTCCCGCTTTGATCAGGGCGTTTTTCGTCATGTACGGACCTGCGATTTCATAGATGAAAACGGAAAACAGGACTATGTTGCAGATGATTCTCCCTTGTTCGAACATCAGCGAGGAATTAGCCATGCCCAATGCAACTCCGGCCTGCGGCAGAAGCATTATGCCCAGATGCTTCTGGGTTTTCTCATCAAACTTCTCCATTTTGGTGCTGAGATACGCGCCGTATGATTTTCCTATCGATCTTGAAATGATGTAGCATACGCCAAGCGCGAGCACCGTAGGACTTTTGAGAACGGAAAAATCCAGCTCAGCCCCTGAGATCACGAAGAAAAGCACTAAAATCGGACCCGACCATCTGTCCAGCCTGTCCATTATCTCTTCCGAAGCATTGCAGATGTTGCAGAACGTGCACCCTGAGATCATGCAGGTGAGAAGCAGCGACGATCTGATTCGCACGTTTCCTGCGATGAATTCCGACTAGCTTATGCCTGCGACGAGCATGATGAACGCCACAACCAGCGAAAGCCTTTTGCTGCGCGAATGAAAGAATCTTTCCAAATAGCTCAGGAATATTCCCGAAAGCATTCCGATCGCTACTGACATGCCCATTTCCACAAGAGGCTCCACGACTATGCTTATCGCATTCACATTGCCGCTTTCCAAAGCTTGCGCTATTCCGAATGAGATTGAAAAGAGGAGTAGCCCGACAGCATCGTCCAAAGCGACAACCATCAGGAGAAGCTTGGTCAACGGACCATGCGCCTTGTATTGCTTGACGACCATTAGCGTAGCCGCCGGTGCGGTGGCCGCCGC
>DMKZ01000081.1 GCA_003454065.1 Spirochaetaceae bacterium | reverse complement strand
AGTGGACGAAAATAGCATCGAAAAGGCTGAAGCAGGGCGATAGCATATCCGTTGGCAATGTGCTTGTGCAGGGGCGCATTACAATACCTGAAAAACTAAGCGAGATGCTGAAGGACAATCAGAGGATAAGACCGATTTGGGGAGCCGAGGACGGTAATCGCTATTCCAATGCGATGATGTGGAAATCGGTTTCGCCGGATGCCGATATGTCGGTTAAGGCGAATGCGGATGCCTTTTTCGTTTCGCGAACAGCCAAGAAAACGATGGATTTTTCGGATTTTTGGGATTTCCAGCCGGATAGTTGGGTAAGAGACTACAATTCTAAGCCGGAGGTGAAGAGCTTTTCCCCGAGGGATTTCAATGTCTCCGATACCGGACGCCGCATTTCGATGTATCCTGCTTATTTGGAGCTTGATGAAATAAAAACCGTATTTTACGTCGTTTCGTCATTTGCACAGGAGAAGTTCACGTGGTCGGCTTTCGAATATGCCGATAGCGCAGGCAGAGCAAGGTATTCCGTTCATGAAGTGCCTGCAGGCGCGGTTGTTCCTGATCCTGATGTGATGCAAGGGGTGCCGGATCCTGAAAGCTATGCGCTTGCCGACGGAAGCGGAAAGCTCGCAAACGGAATCAAAAACGTTTTGGTTTTCAAAGGATGGAGGAGAATAGATCCGAAGACCGAGTTCGATCAGAAAGCGATAGAAAACAAGAGCAAGGAAATAAAGGACTATTTCGATGTTTCGGATGAGGGAAATAGGAATGGAATCCTTTATGATTGCGCTTGTCAGAGAGTCAAGAAGAGAGATGCGGTTGAAAAGAAAGGCTTCTATTGGGATAAAGGGTCTTTCACCAATTCCAAAGCCGATGGCAATGATTCGTCTGTTCCTCAAATATACGTCGCAGTATACGAGTATCGTCATAGCGTTTGCTCCGTATGGACGAAGGATCCGGAATATAAGAACTTCAAGTATTCCGCGGATCATAGCAGCGCCAGCGCCGAAACCGACCCGCAGACCAGACTGAGGCAGATCGAACTCATTCTCTCCGCAGGAACGAATTGGGAGATGAATGTCACAAGGACGAAGTATTGTTATTATAACGATGCCTTGACGAATGAGGGATCCGAGGACCTGACCGCCCGAATAGTAGGCGTTGGCGCAAAATCGGGAAATGCGCATGCGCTTGATGTCTCGGAGAGGGACACAATAGGCAACTATACTACGATATTCAAGTACAAGGACGTCTTCGAATGCGCAGTGTGGTGGATTACGAATCCGTCCGGATACGAATTCCCCTTCGCCTTTTATACGAAGTCTGCGGATGGCAGCATTTTCACAATGCCTGCCACCAGCAATGATGCGCCGTCATATTCCCTATGAGACCGAAAGCTCAAAGGCGTTCTGTGGAGATTGCGATGAAGAAGTTTTTTGTTTTATTGATTTTGCTCTTGATTTGTTTCGCATCTTGCGACAACGCAAACCAATCCGCTTCAGGCGCGAACAATGAAAACGAGCCTAATCAGGGCTCGAGCGGAGGAAACCAAAGCGGGCAAGACGACGGTTCATACGGGTTGGCTTCCTTTGATGATGTTTCAGTGCTTGTTTCCGCGCTTAGTAGTTCGCAGCAGCTTCCTTCTGTCAAGTCCAACGGATCCGACGCAGATTCCGGTGCGGTTTGGAAAATAGAATCGTCGCTTGATGACGATTCCTTCACATTGAGCGAATCCGGCGGCATTACAGCTTCCAGATACGGCGCTGCAGTGGTATCCGCCCAAATCAGCAGCGGCGAAAAGGCGTTTCTATCCGTATCGTGCCTTCCTTCCGAAGCGCCAAAGGACAAATGCCTGGTCTTTATGAGCAGCAAGCAATTCGTTTTCACCACTTCTAATTCCAAAAAGAATTGGAACGGCAAAATCGAGTTTTCGATTGACGGGGCGAATTGGACCGAATGGAATGAGAGAGATGAAGGCGGCGAGGAGATGCTTGCCCCGATCGATTCCGGAAAGCTCGCCTCCGATGATGCGAACTATTATGTTTTCGTGCGCGGAACCGGCAACGATTCGATAACCGGCTGGAAAGAGCAGGATCCGAACGGCTTTATCGATTTTGCAGACATGCCGGCAGGATTCAAGTTTTCCGCCAAGAATGCTGCCGATGGGAATATTCCCATATATTGCTTCGGCGACATCAGGGCGCTTTTGAATTACAGCGATGCGAGCGGCGCCCAAATGGCGGACGGTGCGTTCTACGGACTTTTCAGCGAATGCCAGGGCCTTGTGAATTCTCCGGAATTGCCTTTCGGCGCATTGAGGAAATATTGCTATTCGTGCATGTTTTCGGGAAAGCACAACAAGGACTTTGATGGCAATGTAATCGAGGTTGATAATCTGTTCGCAGTGCCCCCGATTCTTCCTGCGACAGAGCTTGCCGAGCATTGCTACGATAACATGTTCGCCAATTGCTTTTCGATGCAGGCCGCTCCCGTTCTTCCCGCTGACACGCTTGAGGAGGGGTGTTATTATAGCATGTTCGGGAATTGCATATCCTTGAAAACGCCTCCGCGCCTTCCAGCTACCAAGCTTGCGCCGAGTTGCTATGAGATCATGTTCAATGAGTGCCGTTCCCTCGAAGCGCTTCCCCAGCTGCCGACGCCTGATCCGATGCCGAAAACCGACGATATGTGCACTGGCTGCATGTTCGCAAAGTGCGATAGGATCAGAATATCCGAAACGAAAACAGGGGAATACGTCAACGAGATAACGTTCCCTTACGAGTCCTATTATGCGGATTTATCAGGTCGGTCGGCCTTGGACTCGAAGGAAGGCGAAGGCGAGCCTATGGGATTTATCACCATGTTTGCAGACACGGGCGGTACATTTACCGGAAATCCCAAGGCGAATAGGAAGTATTACACGTCGAATAAAGTCATCTGAACCGCCTCAAGGGCATCGGTTTCGCATTGATGGAGTTTTTTGAATAACTTCCGTTAATTGCTATAATAATAATCCGATAGTCTGCGGATGATCGCAATGAAATCGATTTCCTGAATGTCGCATTTTACGAGGCGATTGTCTGGGACGAGAAATGGGAATCGACGGGTCGCGGCTTCGACTCGTATGAAGACGCGGACGAGAAGGTCGTTCCCGAACAAACGGATGGGATGACGGCAACCCCTTATGTGATAGTCTATAAGGGCGGCAAGCCGGTGCAAGGTTTCAGAAGCTATAAGCAAAAAGACGACATCAGGCAATTTTTGAATAAATGGATCTGAGGCGCGCTTTGGACAAAAGGTTTGAGAAGCGTCCTTGAATCAGAAGGGAGATTTTGTTATGAAAAGGGTGATTTGTTTTATTTTGGCGTGCGCGCTTGTCTTTTCATGCAGTTTGTCGGCACTCATATCCGGCACCGGCAAGCTGGTAGCAATATCGAATTCGGATGGAGCCGAATTCGAGCGGATTATCGATACTTCCGGCAAAGTTCCAGTCATGGTGCTGATGTATCGTGACAGCGATGCCGATGATGTCAGTGAAGATGTCGATAAAGTGGCAAGGGACAAGGAATATTCGAGCGTGAAATTCTACAAGGTGAGGATTGACGACGATTCGAGCAGGGTTGTCGGGAAATCCGGAGATTGCGTAGGCGATTGCGTGCGCGACC
>DMKZ01000153.1 GCA_003454065.1 Spirochaetaceae bacterium | reverse complement strand
CCCGCCTCGACGGATGGAAGCTGGTTTTCATCCCCAAGGATGAATATTCTGGGACCTTTGGCTTTTATGGCATTAAGCAAACTTGCAAAAAGACCTATGTCTATCATGCTTGCCTCATCTACTACGAATATTGATTCGGCTTCGAATTGCTTCTCCTTATCGTATTTGAATCCGCCTTTTCTCGGATCTACAGACAAGAGCGAATGGATCGTGAAACATGGAGCGTTTACAATCTTTTCAAAAACCTCTTTGTCAATCTCTTCAAGATCTTCCTTTATCCCTGCGAATGCATTGCCGATGCTCTCTCCCAATCTATCCTTCGCCTTTCCGGTCGGAGCAATCAGATAGAGAATCCAGTCCTTTTCGGGATGGTCCTTTTTATATTTTTTAAGCACCTTGTATAGCAGATAAAAAACAGCAGTGGTCTTTCCCGTCCCCGCTCCGCCGGTTATAAACAGATTCTCGCCTTTCTCGGCACGCAGAACGGCTTCAGCCTGCCTATTATTCAATTTAAAACCATGGTTATCGTCCTCACGTTGCAATTTCCCTATCTCATTATTGAGAGATCCGATATCCTCATCAGATGGTTCGAAAAGCTTTCCGGTCGAAAAGAGTTCTCGTATCTTTTCTTGAATATCCGATTTAGCCCTGAAATGCTTTTCGGGGAATAAGAACTCGCGTCCATCGCCGGAATCATTCTTGTAAATCACAAACGGCTTTTTATGGTCAAAATCTTTTTGCTTGGAGCACGCTGTGCTGTAAAGACAATCGCATTTGCGGAAATCGGCAATTCCCTTGCCGACAATCCTCTTCACGCAATCCTCCGCACACTCCTCACCCGCATAGAAAACCCTAAGCAAATCCGATGGAAAGAACTCGCATATTGCATCCGGCTCAAAAGGAATGCAAATGCTTCCATTATCCAATCCCATGAAATATAGTGTCAGGAAAATCCTAGACTCCTCACTAAGACCACTTGAATGCTTGCCAAACGCCCATTCGATTGTATCTTTGATCAAGTTGTCTTTCACATATCCCCTATCCAAAAGGGCGTCATACAATTTCTTAAAGTTCATCTTATCAGCCATATCATTCCCCTTCGTTTCCGTCAATCGGATGCGCATGCGTGATTCTGTTGCGAATAACACTGTAGGCACTTCTCAGATCTTCAAAACTTGTCCAAGTCTGAGCATAGATTCCATTGCTTGTTCCTTCAACGGTGCCACGAGCGAAAACATAATAGATTCCACCGAAATACTTATCGAAAGCATCATTCAGATGTATCGAATACATACTTGAAAGCCATCTTACGAGGCAATAGGAATACAATACGCGCTGAACGGAATAATCGGCATCAACCCTTTCCTTCAAGTGCTGGGGATCACTGTACAATTTGCCCTGCTCCAGCTTGTCGCTTTTCCAATCGAGTATGCAATACCTGTTTCCGTCGTTGTCTCTGCGAATGAAAAGCAAATCCATGAAGCCGTCGCAATATTGCCTCATCCATGCGCCATCCTCACCCGCATTAAAGAGGAATTCCGCTTCCGCTATCCTGCTTATCCGATCAATGCCGCTAAGCGCAAATGTATCGTCAGGTCCAGAAGGCCCTATTGAACCTCGAATCCTAGGAAGACTGGCATTCAAAGAAGAACAGACCATATCTGCGATAAATCCGATTCTGTCATTATCGCCGCGACTGCCTAAACTGAAAAAACCGTTGCGCGACAATATACGTCTCACATATTCACAGTTCTCTTTGCGATTCTTTTCATAATTCTCATCTTTTGAAACGCTGAAATGAGAAAAATCACATTTCTCAAAAACCTCATGCAAAGCCGTGCCGAAAAGGGTTCCGCCCCTTATGCCCATGGCATTGCCGTTATTATCCCGCCCATCGTAAAGCTCCGGAATCAGCACATGGAACGCATTTCGATCCGGAGCTCCATTGCTGAACATATCCTTCAATGACGAATACGAATGTTTGCGGCTCAAGGCTGAATCGACATTGGATTGCGTGGTAGAGAATCTCTCTTCATCCCCATCATTCGGTTCGTTCAATCTACCTTTACTGCCGTTGCTTCCGTCCGTGTTGCCAACACGTTGAGAATTCGGAACGCAAAATTTTTCAACAAAACAACTGTTCTCCTTTATGTTGTCAATAGCATCCTTAACAAATTTGAAATTAAATTTGAAATTATTTCCATCAAAGTGCTTGTAATACGGCAAGATAAGCAATGACCCCGCACGAGTGAAATCCACATAAAAAAGACGCTTGAACTCCTCCCATTGTTCCCGATCGCTTATCGATTTGGTGCAATAATCGTCCTTAAATGACCCAGAATCACCTTTATATCCATAAGCTTTGCGATCTTTATATAGTTTTGTTTTAGTAAACTCTTTATCGCTGACTATGTCGATGAATTTTCCCGTCGGCAATTCGCAACCTTCCTGACCCTTCACATGTCCTTGCCAGCAATGCACGACAGTATTGTTCTTACTTTTCCAGCCTGCTACGGATATGACAACCGGAAACTCCAATCCCTTGGAAGCGTGTATGGTCATTATTCGCACGCATTCACTATCGGTGCCGATGCCAACAATGTTCCCGTCATCTTCCTCCGCCTCCCCATTGCCTTTGCTATCATTGAGACCCTTCAAATGCCCTATGCAGTTCTTCAAGCCGCCTTTTTCGGATACGAGGTACAATTGTATATAATCGCCAATCTGCCTGTATTTGAACAAAGCGCTCTGATCCTTTGCGGAATTCAAATGAAACTCTATTTTGCTCCTATTGAAAATGCTATCAATGAGCTCGAACCAATTCTCTTCACCAGCAAGCCTTCTCCATATTTGAATGCTAACCCTTTGCTCGCATTCGGGATAATCATAATTTGCATCATCAAGCTCATTGAGTGGGATATGGAAAAATTCTGAAAACAAGGCTTTCTGCAAAACCTTTCTGCCGCTTCCTGCGAAATCGTCAGTATTTATCGCTTCCAAAATCGCAATCCAATCAGCGCACTCCTTGCCTGCAAACAGCTTATCATCCTTGTATTTGACATACGGGATTCCGAACCCATCCAATTCGCTGATAATCGGTGGAAGCTCCGTTCTGACCCTGCACAGGATCGCGAAATCGGAATAATTGACACTACGATAGCGCTTAATGTCCTTATCATAAATTTGCAATGGTCCATGCACCTTATCGACTCCATTGCAACATTCCTTGATTTTCGCAGCAGCAAATCTTGCAAATTCATATTCATTGATTCCACCGTCGCCATCTTTAGTCGCAAGCCAGACGGGCTTGACGAATTCATATCCTGCATTCGATTTTTGCCATTTAGCCTCTTGCGACTTATCATCAGGATTACGCGGGGAACTGGAATTAGTGAATTTCACTCTACTAGCCTGCTGTCCCGAACTAAAAAAATCCTTACCGTATTTTTCCCCAAACATTTTATTGCAAGCTTCTATAATGCCATTGCTTGAACGATAGTTCACTTTAAGACAGTCATGTCGGCCGTCAAATTCTTCCTTGGCTTTGGAATAGACTTCCACATCAGCGCCATGAAACGAGTAGATGCTTTGCTTGGGATCTCCAACCACAACAAGAGAATGTTTGCCGTGCTTCTCGGAATCTTTCTTCTTATCGAGAAAAATCTCTTTGAATATATCCCATTGCTTCTGGTTAGTATCTTGAAATTCGTCGATAATCGCTATTTGGTATTTGCTTCTTAAGTATCTTATAAGCAGATTACCTTCCTTTTTGCTACCAGAACATATAGCTTCACGAAGATTCCTTATCATATCATTAAAACTTTGCAAACGAGCATATTGCTTCTCATAAAGCCAATCCTTGTATGCTCCCCCTATCTTATCGCCTATAAATTTCTTATGCATGGGAATCCCATCATAATCGAATCTCTCGTTTACCAGCTCGATAATGTCAGGCACGGCTTTTCCATTCTTGTCAAGATAGTATTCTTCGCCTGCTTTAGCCAATATGTCAATCAAACCCTTATTATCATCTAGCAGATCAGCTATTCCAGAACCCGAAGCATAATTTTTCAAAAAATCGGCGACATATTTGCTGCGAAGCTTACGCTCAAGCGCATCCTTAATGCCGTTGTCGTCCGTCATCTCCAAAACTACGGGCACCTTCGCAAGAAACGCTGCCTCCCTCAAAACTGTCTGACAAAAAGAATGAATCGTAAAAATAGGAGCATTTCCGGAAATCCTCAACGCATCTTTCAATAGGAAGACCTGTTCATCATTGTATTTTTTCCCTTCTTTGTCCTTCTTGTTGTCAATGGCTTTTCTGAGTTCCTTACGTATCCTGTCCTTGAGTTCTCC
>DMKZ01000106.1 GCA_003454065.1 Spirochaetaceae bacterium | reverse complement strand
TGCCGTTTTCAGCGAAAAGCGAACGGATGTGTTTCCGTCGTTCAAGGCCGCGATAGACAGGCTCGATGCCAAGTATCTGCTTGATGAATTGATTAGGATTACGGAAAAGTCCGTTGCGAAGGCGTATGACAAGCAGCGCAGCCGATCCAGCGGTACGGCGTTGATGGCCGATGCGTGGGCGGGTACGCGCAAATGCTATTCGGATTCTATGGTCGAGATATCCAAGTATTTCAGACTCCTTGAGCTTATGAATGGCGATTCTTCTAAAATATATGCTGAATATGCAAAGACTTTTTCTATGAAAACCAAGGAATTCAAATATCATCTGAACGACAAGGGGTTTAAGGAATTATGAATTATCTTGATTATTTCAGGGAGATATGCTCTATACCGCACGTGTCTCATCACACCGGCGGAATCAGCGATTACCTCGTGGCATTTGCCGATTCCAATGGCTTGGAGAGCTTTCGGGATGATAGCGGGAATGTCGTGATTCGCAAAAAGGCGGCAGGGTTTCGCAGAAACAGGCAAAGTCCCGTGATTTTGCAAGCGCACATGGACATGGTGGGCGTATGCACGGATGGCCGTGATATGACGAGAGAACCGATTCGTCCGATATTCGAGGGCGATATCATATCTGCGGATGCGTCTTCGCTTGGAGCGGATAATGGAATCGGCATGAGCTACATTCTGGACATACTTGCCGATAAGAAGCTCAAATCTCCGGAAATAGAGGCTGTTTTCACTGCTGACGAGGAGGATGGTATGGAAGGGGTCAGGAACTTCGACTTCTCCAAGCTGAACGCTTCATTCGTCATAAATCTCGACAGCGAATGCGAAGACGAGGTTTGCGTTTCGTCAGCGGGCGGAATGAATGAGGAGATCAGAATCGGATTCAACGACGGGTTCTACCGTTTGGAAAGCGGCGTTTTATCTGAGATAACAATATTCGGCTTGAAAGGCGGGCATAGCGGGAATCAGATTCACAAGAGAAGGGCCAATGCCATCATTTGCTTGGTGAGGCTTCTGCGCGAATTGTCGCTCAGGCATGACATCAGGTTCGTTTCCATTTCAGGCGGGAGCGCGAGGAATGTCATACCTTCGAGGGCATCAGCATCGGTTTTGTATTGCGGATTTGATTTCGAATCGTTCAGGAAGGATTTCAAGGAGACTTTGGCTGATTTGAGAAAGAAGCATCTGAAAAGCGATCCTGACTTCGATGCCGAGGTGGTTTGGCGAAAGGACAGCAAGGTCAAAAGCCTTTCTTCGATGAACTCCAAGCTCTTTGAGATGCTTTCCTCGCTTCCGGATGGGCTTATGGAATCCGATGCTGACGGAAATGCCGTAACCTCGTTGAATTTCGGTATGGCTGATTTCAACAAGGAGGAGAAGGTTCTCACCTTCAAGGCTCTCGTCAGAAGCAATATAGATTCGCATCGTAATGAGCTCGCGGATAAGGTCCGACTCGTTTTCGAAGGCGATAATAGTCTGAAAAGCCCTGTTTCCGCTTTTTCTTACGTAGTCAATACGGATCAGGAATACGGCGCATGGCAGAGAAGGGAAAAATCGGCTTTGCTTGATTTTTTCCTGAAAACATACAAGCGGAAGCTTGACAAGAATCCGAAGGTGACATCCACGCATGGCGGTCTGGAATGCGGCTATTTTTCTCAAGGGATAAAAGATTGCGATTTGATTTCCATAGGCCCCGATATAAGCGATGTTCACTCTGTTAAGGAAAAAGCGTTTGCCTCTTCGTGCGAACGGATAATGGGAGTATTGAAAGCCATGCTTGAAAATTGGGAGTTGTAATATGAAAAAAGGTTTTGCTATTGGAAGTGCAATCGCAACCAAGGCATTCCTCGCTTTGGCTGCTGTTTCGGTTCTTTCCGCCGGTTTGGTTTCGTGTTCCAAAAAAGGCGGTTCGGATTCACAGGATAATTCGCTTTCGAATGTAAAGAGCAGAAATGCATTCGTAATAGGATTGGATGATTCGTTTCCGCCTATGGGCTATCGCAACGAGAACAACGAGATAGTCGGATTCGATGTCGATTTGGCGAGGGAAGCTGCGAAAAGGATGTCTGTCGGATTCAAGGCTCAGGCGATAGATTGGGATGCGAAGGAGATGGAAATCGCATCAGGCAACATAGATTGCATTTGGAACGGCTTCACTATAACCGATGAGAGGAAGAAGAACCTTCTTTTCTCCGATCCGTATTTGAACAACGAGCAGGTGTTCCTTGTGATGGAGAGCAGCGGCATAAGAAGCGAAGCTCAGCTTACGGGGAAGAAAATAGGAATGCAAACAGGAAGTTCCGGAGCTGAAAGTTATGCCAATTCTTCGCTGAAAGGCAAGAATATCGCTGTGGAATACAAGGATTTCCTTATTGCCATAATGGATTTGAGGACCGGGGGGATCGATGCTTTGGTTATTGACAGCATAGTTGCAGGCGCTCAGCTTCGCGAATCGGGCGTTTCCGACGAGCTGATGATCATCAAATCTTCCCAGCTTCCGGCAGAACAATTCGGCGTGGGTTTCAGAAAGGGCGATAAGGCGCTTAGGGACGAAGTCCAGAGACATCTTGATGAAATGCGCAAGGATGGAACGTTTGCCAAGCTTGCTGAAAAGTACGAGATGATCATTTAGGAGCCATTCGGCATTCTTGATACGGGTTCGAACGGATGTTATATCTGCAGCCGCTGATAACATCGATTTCGGTTTTTTTTCTGACTTTGATTTTAGCGGTTCCGTTAGGGTGCGGAATCGCGATTTTCAGGATTAGGAAAATTCCGTTTTTGAGTTTTTTGTTCAGGATTTTCATAGATGTCATGAGGGGGACGCCGCTGATATTGCAGCTCCTTTTCTTTTATTTCATTCCGCCGTTTGTCTTTCATATCAACATAGACAGGTTCCTGAGCGTGGTCATGACGTTTTCAGTGAATTACGCTGCATACTTTGCTGAAATATTCAGATCGGGGTATATCTCCTTGCCAAGCGGTCAATTCGAAGCGTGCAAAGTGCTCGGATTGTCGAAGCCGTTTTCGTTTTTCAGGGTCTATGTGCCTCAAATTGCGAAAAGAATTCTGCCTGCTTTTTCCGGCGAGGTCGTGACGCTTGTAAAGGATACGGCGCTTTCCTCCACTTTAGGCGTGATGGAATTGTTTGCAATCGCAAGGAAAAGATCATCCGCCATGTTCTCGGTCATGCCCATAGTATGGGCCGGAGTGTTCTATTTCGCATTCAACGCCATCGTGGCATTCGCATTCTCGCTTATTGAGAAGCGCTTTGGAAAGTACAAGATCTGAATAAGGAGTTCACTCATGCCAAACGATGATGACATGCGCTATACAATAGAGGTTTCAGGGCTTTCCAAGCGTTTTTCAACGCAGACGGCATTGAATGGTCTATCATTCACTCTGGAAAAGGGAAGGATATTAACGGTCATCGGTCCTTCCGGCAGCGGCAAGACGACTCTTCTCAGGATATTGTGCCAACTTGAAAAAGCCGATAGCGGAACCATATTCGTCGATGGGTTGAAATTGGGCGAAAGCAAGTTGCAGGACAAACAGATATTATCCAAAATCGGTCTTGTTTTCCAATCATTCAACTTGTTTCCGCACTTGACCGTATTGAAAAACATAACGCTTGCGTATAGGTTTTTGAACAAAGGAAAGACGGCCACGGAGGCCGAATGCGTTGCTCGCGACCTTTTGAGTCGAGTTGGGCTCAAAGATAAGGCGGAAAAGTATCCTTGCATGCTGTCAGGGGGAGAATCCCAAAGGGGCGCGATCGCCCGTTCC
>DMKZ01000066.1 GCA_003454065.1 Spirochaetaceae bacterium | reverse complement strand
GCCAAAATCACTGCGGCAACTGCGAACAAGGCGCCCGAATAGAAATTCCTCGCTATTTGATTGAAACTGCCCGCTATCGCCACGGAAGCCATGCCAACGGCAAAAAGCCGGATATAGCTCATGATATTGCCGAATGCCGATATGACATTCAAAAATGTCGTGAAAAGATCGGCCAATCCGGATTTAAGGCCCTGTGCGAACGATTTGCCCGGAGCCTGACCTCCGAATACGACTATCAAGCCGAAACCGAAAGCTATCAATCCGATTATCAAATTCGTCCGATTCTCAATCATATCGGATTCGAGCTTTCCCTTTATCAGAAGGTAGAGAACGACAAAATACAAGCTTTGTATTATCATGTACCATCCAACATCGGCGAACATGCTCAAATCTTTTTTTCTAGCCTTGCTTATGACATTCATAGCGCATGCCAAAATCAATTGCAATGCGCCGATGGTGAAACAAAGCCTCATAATCGAATTTTGAGTGTATGCCGCACTAAGGGAAAAGACGGATGGAAAGCTTGCAAAAGCCGGAACCACGAGCCTTCGCAGGAACGGCGAAGATTCCAACACAAGCTCGCTTCCGAGATACGTTCCCGTCATAGCTCCCCAAACGACAGTGCAGAGGCCGAGCATGATAAGCAATCCGCTGGTATTGGTGATACTCCTGCCTTTGCATGCAAGGGCGATTCCGAATATCAGAAAAACCGAACCATATACGGCATCACCGATTATCAATGCGAAGAAAATTGCGAAAAACGAAAGGAACCAGAATGAAATGTCCCTTTCCCTATATCCTGGAAACAGGCCTAAAATATCTATGACCGGTTTGAGCATGGAAGAGTACGAACCATTGCGCAAAAGCGTTGGAGGCTCATCATCGGGCTCGACGTCGCAAATGCAATACCCTATCTCGCCATGACCCGACAGGATTTTTTCGAATTCCGCGACGCATGACGAAGGGATGAAGCCAGTCATGTGCACAAGCTCGCCGTCCATCGAAAACGAATCGATGGCGAACAGCAGGTTGAGGTTCCTCTCGACTTCCTTTCTTTTGGCCTGAATGGAAGCCTCTATGCTCACGAGAGATTCGAAAAACTCGTCGATATGCCGCATCCTGCCGTCTATTTCCGTCAGCCTGCCGAGCAAATCCGAAACGCTTTGCGCGGATTCGCGATATGTCTTCACGCCGGAAGGAATCGCATCGGCGTCCGCAAGAACGGCAAATACCGACGAGGTCTTGGAAACTTCGCGAATGCGTATTCCATCGACAGCCTCCAAAACCGCGGCTTCTTTGCTCCTATCGATTTCGGCGAAAGTCAGATCGATTCCGGCATTGCGGACTTTCTCAAGAAGCGAAACATCGAAATCACCCCAGAAATTCATGTAATCCAAAGACTCCGCAACCTTCTTTCTTTCGGATTTCAAAGCAAAATATTCGGAAATGAAGCCTGCGGATTCGCTGACGATGCAATCGATGTCGTTGCTTTGAACCTCACCTGCGAACTTAAGTCCGAAAACCTCGTTGCCATCGGCATGCTTCTTCGCCACCGACTTGATTTTGGCTTTGGCATCCGAAATCCAGTTGCAGACAGAAACGATATCGGCAAGCCTTTTCTTTTCCGAAACGCTATCGGTTGAAAAGGATGCGGGCTTGTCGCTTATATGCACCATCCCCGTGCTCCTGAGCGTCAGAAGCGCCTTCTTCCTATAATCCGACTTGGTCAGGATATAGACCTTCTTCATTTCGGATATCATTGACGAACCTCCAAGCTGCTCATCGCTTCGGCAACCGCTTGCTCAAGGGCCTTTTTGGCGAGCTTGGCTTTTGCAATCTTGCCTTTGACCACGCTTGCCGTTTGCTGATCCTGAAGCGCCACTTGTATTTTCCTTATGTTCTCCATCGTCTCAGGTATCTTGACCTTCTCGAACAAATTCACGCGCTGCGTAGTGGTCTTCAATTCCGCCTCAAGAAGAGAAACGGCTTTGGAATAGACATCGCAAAGCGCATCCAATTCCACAAACGACTTCAAAGCCTCTATTCCCTTGTCCACCCAAAGCGGATAAATCTCCAAATCGTATCGGACATCCTCGAATTCCACACCATCAAACTCCGGAACGTTCACTCCGGCGATATTGACAACGACGCACTTCACATCCTTGGCCTTGACGAAATCAGATATGCTTTGCGGAAAAGAAGGATTCTCTCCGAACACGGCCGTCCAGCTCTCCATCGACGCTTTCAAATCACCCATTCGGCCGACAACCCCGTCCCTCTTCGCCAAATATTCCCTTATGACGCTCTGAAGCTGCTTCTTCTTCAAAAGAAGAGTGGGAAGGAAACGCTGATATTGGCGCAGCGCATCCTTTTGCTTCTTGAGTTCGTTCTTGGTAAGCTTGACCGCCATCTCATCTCCAATATTGGTTTATCAGATCGGTTTTAAGACCGGTTTCGTTCTTATCGAAGCATTCGGACAATATCTTCCAGCCGATATCGAGAGCCTGCTCCAAAGGAATGTTCACAGACAAGTCCATGAGTTCGCTTTCGAAAAGCTTTCCGTATTTCAAAAGCTTCTGGTCCCAATCCGACATTGAAAAGCCCATGCTCTTCTTCTCGAGCGATTCCCTGTATTGCGAATACAGCTTGATCAGGCAATCCATCAATGCGCGATGGTCGCTTCTCGTATCCTTGTTGACGTTCTGCTTCAATCTGGACAGGCTTCCGAAAGGCTCTATCCTTCCGTTCTTAAGATAAAACTGGCCTTCGGTTATATATCCCGTGTTATCCGGAATCGGATGAGTGACATCATCTCCCGGCATGGTCGTGACGGCAAGTATCGTGACCGAGCCCGCATCTGCGAAATCGACCGCCTTCTCATATCTCGCCGCCAAAGAGGAATACAAATCGCCCGGATAGCCCCTATTGGATGGAACCTGCTCCATCGTGATGGCGATTTCC
>DMKZ01000093.1 GCA_003454065.1 Spirochaetaceae bacterium | reverse complement strand
CGGGGTTTTGGCTTTATATGTCGCAATTCCTCGCAGGGCTTGCAATCCTGTCCGTAGTTTTCTTCTATATATGCGTTGACAGAAGATCCGGCTATTATTTCTCGATTTCCGCTTTGTCCGCGCTTTTCGTGTCGAGCCTTTTGAAGCCTCTTGTGCGCGAGCTCCGACCTTATGCTCGCGATATGCGCATAAGAAACGCTGATCATTTGACCGCGACGGGATATTCCTTCCCATCCGGGCATTGTACGGGAATCTCCTCGACTTCGATGGCCTTCTTTTCGTATTATCGGGCAATCCTGTCTTATTACGCAGCGTATTTCTGGGTTGCAAACATATTCGCCATAATTTCGAGGATTGTTCTGGGAAGCCATTACCTTCACGATTGCATTGCCGGATTCGTCATAGGACTGATGATAGGGTATTTCATCCTGCAATTGAACGTGAGCTGCTATATTTTCTTTGAAAAGAAGAGCGTGTGGTTCGGCATGGTTTTGTTTGTCGCAGGTCTGAGCGGCGCGATTTTGGGGCAAATCGGTTTTCCTCTTTTCGTGCGAATGGAAAATGCTTTTCACTTTCTGAGCGCTATAGGGTGCATCGTGATGGGCGATTATCTTGAACGCCGGCTTATCGGTTGCACCTGCTATGCCAGAAACATGAAGAAATTCATAAGAATCGTCTTTTTCATCCTGACGGTGTGGCTGATATATGCGCTTTACTTTGCGACTTTCAGCCGAACAATCATAAGTTTTCATATTTTCGTAGTTCTGCTATCGTTCCACTACACCATAGGCTTCTCATGGCTTGGTTCCATGCTCATGCTGTTCGACAAGCAGGCGTGAGGCGAGGTTTTTCAAAAATTTCTCCCTTCGCGCCGCTCGCTCTTCCGAACAGGCTCGCTCTCCCTCGGGCTTCCGCGGCGTCTCCGCCGCGAATCCTTGCGGTGCAAGGCCTCGCGGCGCGGCCGCGCCTCAGGTTATGCTCCTATCGCCCGCAGGTGCTCGCCATCGTGTTAAGCCGACGAAAGCCTACGTAAAAACCATGCGGAGAGATTTGAGACGAGAGGCCGTCTATGCAGTTCCGACGCCAAGCAGGACAATACTTTGTGTATGGCCTGTTGCATCGGAGCGATTGAGCGACATATCGTCTCAAATATCTCCGCCATCGTACGACAAGTTGAATTTTTGAGGGGATTAAATCATAATAGAAGAGAGAAATACTACAGTGGATTCGTCTTTTCTGATATATGTTCTAAAGGTTGCGGCGCAGATAACATTATTGTCTTTGATGTTCTACCGGCTATATGTGGTTTTTCATCAATCGAAGGCAGTGGTGCTGATCTATGTTTTTCTTGCTTACGGATTCGTCCTGCTCTCCTCGCATTATCTGGACTTGCGCGTTCTCGAGGACATGCTCAAGTATTTGTTCGTGCCGTTTTTCATAGTCGTCGTCATCATATTCCAGGATGAGATAAAATCGTCTGTGAACAGCAGCCAGAGTTCGATAAAAATGATACGCAGAAGGGAGAACTTCGTTTCCGCTGCGGAATTGAAGGCGATGCTCGTGGCGTTGTATTCTTTAGCGGATATGAAGAGAGGCGCGCTGATTGTCATAAGGAAGAACGATACTTTGGATGACAAGATCAGGAACAGCTACACGAGGCTCGATTGCGACATAACCTCCAATATAATCATTACGATTTTCAGTTACGACACTCCGCTGCACGATGGAGCGCTGATAATAGACAGGAACCGCATCTCCCTTGCGGGCTGTGTTTTGCCGTCAAGCAGCAAAGGAGTGATAAAGTCCTCCGATTACAAGCCGTTTCTTGGTGAAAACGAGGGCGAGGAGAGCGAAAGCGGAGAAAGCGATGCCGGTGCGAGAAAGGATTCGCATAGGGAGGACAAGATATTCGGTACGAGGCATAGGGCGGCTATCGGGATTACGGAAGTGTCGGATGCGATAGCCATCGTGGTCAGCGAGGAATCGAGGGCGTTGTCCATTTGCTATGGCGGCGACATATATTATGATTTGAGTCAGGATGACGCCGCTGTTTTTCTCGGTCAGCTGATCGGGTACGAAGATAAGAAGGAATGATATGGCAAGAGCGCGCGGAAAGGAAAAATACAGCGGGTTGAAGGGGGCTGTGTATTCGATATTCTTCGCCTGCATGGTGTATCTCGCATTTTCCATATACACGAGGGAATCGAGGTGCATAGGCATACCGATTACCATAATGGTGAACGATAGGCTGGTCAATAATTCGAACATGCCGAAGTTCGTCGATGTGATGATAAGGGGCGACAGAGATCTGATTTATGGAATAGATGCTGACAAGATTTCGGCTAAGGTGGATTTTTCCCATCTCGATATGGAGGGCATATATTCGCTTCCCGTGCTGATAGAATACGATCTCGGATTATTGAATTCGTCTAAAGTCGAGATATATGCCGTCAAGCCTCGCATTCGCGTGAGCATGGTCAAGCGACCTGAGACTGCTACGCCATGAGGGAGAGTTGGAACAGGGACGTGGAGCTGGCTGCTCCTGTTCCTCCGTTTCGCAGATTTCAGCTCATAGTATCTTATTACGGACCTGCCCATTACGGATGGCAGCGCCAAGATAGCAAATCCGTCGAGGATAAGAGCGTCCAATGCTTCATTGAAAAGGCGATCAGAAGGATTTCGGGCGATGCAGCTGCGGTTTACGGATCCGGCAGAACCGACAGCGGAGTTCACGCTATTGCCCAATGCGCCCATTTCGATTCGCCGTCTATCAGCATGGATGAGGAAACGCTTCGACGCGCGCTTAACGCAAACCTTCCGAACACCATACGCATAAATCAGGTTATTGAGCGTTTCGATGCTTTTCATGCTCGTTTTTCAACTCTATTGAGAGAATACGAGTACATCATGAAGGATGATGTCCGCTGGATGCCTTTCGATGAAGGCAGGGCTTGGCATCTTAGAAGGCTTCCAGATGCAGGCGTCTTGAACAGGATGCATCGTTTTCTGCTTGGCGAGGATGTGGATTTCACAGCTTTTGATTTTTCCAAACTTGATGACGGGCATTCGCAGAAAAGGGATATATTCCGTTCGGAATTCGAAATGCTTCCGGACAGGCTGGTATTCGCCATAACGGGCAATGCTTTCCTGTATCACATGGTGCGCTCCATAGTGGGAACGAGCGTTAGGCTTGCTTTGAAATATCCTGCTGAAGAGGCGATTCGCAGGTTCGCTGCTTTTTTTTCGAAAGATTCGGACGGCGATGCCGGATTGTCGCGAGCTTCGGCCAAGGCGGAGATGATCGCTCCCGCGCACGGCCTTTATCTCAAGCGCATAATATACGACGAGTCGAAATACTCGTCTATGAGGTCGCTTCTTTCTCACGGCGGTTTGCCTGAGCGGTTTTGAAATTCTGCGGATTGTGTGTTATACTAACGGGTTGTTATATTTGTGGAGGGTGCTATGACAGGATCTGTTGGAATCAGGAATCGGCTTTTTCGCTTCGCTTTGATCGCTATTGCGTTGATATGTTTTTCGGTATCATGCCTGTATGATGGGATTGCTGATGGCGCGAACGAACAGTCCGGGACGGCCGGCGTCGCTTCTGCTGCGTCTTCGGGACAGGCTGG
>DMKZ01000069.1 GCA_003454065.1 Spirochaetaceae bacterium | reverse complement strand
GTTCATGCTGATCGACGCCGCAGGCGTCAGCCTTCCGAACGTCGTCGAAACGCTCTTTGCAGAGGAGATGGGCTCGTATCTCGTTGGCGTCATCGCTGCGGAGCAGGCCAAGGCCGAGGGCATATCCAATCCTGGATTCGGGTTTGTCGGCGGGGTTCCCGGAGCGACGATCACGAAGTTCGAGATGGGCTATGTGCAGGGCGTCAGGTCCGTGTTCCCGAATGCCAGGATAGTTGATTACTATGCCAACAACTGGGGTGCTCCCGAGCTTGCGAAGGCACAGGCCAAGAACTGGTTCGATGGCGGCATCTACTGCATCTTCTCGGCTGCTGGCAGCACCGGAAACGGCGTCATCGCTCAGGCTAAGGAGGAGAGGACGAGAGGCAAGAAGGTGTGGGCTATCGGAGTCGATAGCGACCAATACGAGGACGGCCTTTACAATGCGACCGATTCCGCGGTTCTGACCTCGATGCTCAAGAAGGTTGAGAACGCTACCTATCAGATCCTCAGCGAGATGAAGGACGGCAAATTCACCAGCGGCATAAGGGTCTTCGACCTTTCGATCGATGCCGTCGGATATTCTGACAGGAATGCGCTGCTTGCCAAGTCCGCCAAGGACGCCGCCGAGAAAGCCAGGAAGGACATTCTTTCCGGCAAGATCGTCGTTGAGAAGACTTTCGCAGGAGCTAAGGCTAAGGGATTGGTTCCGGCTTCGTTGCATGCTGTCGATGACTAATGATTGCATAGCAGAATAGATATTATGTAAAACCGCATTTCCTTCGCTTGACAGATGTTTCATGTGAGGGAGGTGCGGTTTTTTTATTTGAGAGAGGATGCACTATGGAATATGCAGTTGAAATGTTGAACATCACTAAGGTCTTTCCGGGAATCATTGCCAATGACGACGTCACGCTTAGAGTTGAAAAGGGCGAAATACATGCATTGCTGGGGGAGAACGGAGCTGGCAAAAGCACGCTGATGAGCGTTTTGTTCGGCGCTTACAAACCGGAAAAGGGGACGATAAGGATTTACGGCAAGGATGTCAATATCGTCAATTCCAATACCGCAACAGATCTCGGAATCGGCATGGTTCATCAGCACTTCAAGCTTGTTCATAATTATACCGTAACCGAGAATATCGTTCTTGGAATCGAAGGCTCCACATCCGCTGGCTTCTTAGGCGAGATGCTGAAGTCCGAAAGCGCTGTGAAAAGAATCTGCGGCAAGGTTCTCAAGAATGTCATGCCGCTTGACTTCGATCTTGCGAGGGATAAGATACGCAGATTGTGCAAGCAATACGGATTCAATTTGGATCCTGATGATCTGATAGAGAACATATCCGTAGGACAGCAGCAGAAGGTCGAGATACTCAAGACGCTTTACAGGGATGCGGACATAATCATATTCGATGAGCCGTCCGCTGTTCTTACGCCTCAGGAGATTGATGAGCTTCTCAAGATCATCCTCAAGCTGAAGAGCGAGGGCAAGACGATAATTCTGATCACCCATAAGCTCAAGGAGATAAAGGCCGTAGCCGATCGCTGCACGATATTGCGCAGGGGAAAATACGTAGATTGCGTCGATGTCAAGCAGACGAGCGAGGACGAACTCGCCAGCCTTATGGTCGGCCGCGCTGTCAAATTCAACATCGACAAGGGGATCTCCAAACCCGCAGACGTCGTGTTCGAGATGAGGAATGTAAGTTCCAATAACGATCTCGGCGTTGAAAAGATACATGATTTCTCGCTATCGATTAGAAGAGGTGAAATCGTTGGAATCGCTGGTGTTGATGGAAACGGGCAAAGCGAGCTTCTAGCAACGATTCTCGGTCTTTACCCTGTCAAAAAGGGAGAGATGTATCTTAAAGGCGAATTGATAAACGACAAGTCCATTCGCGAGAGAATCGAAATGGGACTGGGATGCGTTCCTGAAGATAGGAAGAAGCATGGATTCGTTGCCGAGTTCGACATATCGATGAATTCCATAATAAAGGACTATTACAGGAGATTCAGCGATAAAGTGGGAATACTTGATGTCGAAGCATCAGACAGGAGAGCCGCTTCCCTTATAGATCAGTTCGATATCAGGTGCGGACAGGGCGTTCGTTCCGAAGTTGGCTCGCTTTCAGGCGGAAACCAGCAGAAAGTCATAATAGCCAGGGAGATAAACCTCAAACCCGATTTCATAATCTTCTCGCAGCCTACGAGAGGATTGGATGTGGGCGCTATCGAAGTCATCCGCAAGAGGATAATTCAGGAGCGCGATAGGGGCGCTGGAATAATGCTCATATCGTTCGAGCTTGCGGAAATCATGAACCTTTGCGATAGGATAGCCGCTATTTCCAAGGGAACAATCAACGGAATCAAGAATGCTGATGAAACGAATGAAAGCGAAATCGGTCTTCTGATGGCAGGTAAGAAAGCGGAATAGGATGTCAAATGTCCGTGGACATACGCGATAGCCTTGAGAAACTGGAGGGCAGGATTTGCGCTGCTTGTTCGGAATTCGGCAGGAGAAGATCCGATATTGTTCTTTGCGCCGTTTCGAAGACGCATCCTCTCGTCGATATAGAGAGCGCCGTTGAAAACGGCGCCTCTTGTATCGGCGAAAACTACGTTAGCGAGATATTGGGCAAGATTCCTCTTAGCCATCCCGCTTACAAAGTCAGAATGATAGGTCATTTGCAAACGAATAAGGTTCGAAAGGTTATTCCGTATGTCGATTCGATAGACTCGGTCGATTCCCTGCATCTGCTGACCAAGGTTTGCGATGCGGCGGCTTCGGTCGGCAAAAGGATAGAGGTTTTGTTCGAGATAAATTCGTCTATGGATGCGAACAAGACGGGGTTTCGGGATCTCGATGAACTCAGGCGTTCGCTTGATTTTATCATGGGCTCCGATGCTGTTTTTTTCAACGGGTTTATGACGATGGGCCCGGTTGGCGGAGAGGAGGCTCGGATAAGGGCGGCTTTCGATTTTTTCAATGAGACGATCGGCCGCATCGAAAATGAATATCCGGATCTGCCGGTTGGGATCAGATCGTTCGGAATGACGGATGATTTCCGCATTGCCATAGAAAAAGGAAGCAATATGCTTCGTATCGGCAGAGCGATATTTGGTGAAAGAAGCTAGTGTGAGCGCTTTTTTTAAAAATAACAGGCATGGCAATTCGGAGGAGAGCGTAAGCGAGCGCAATGCGAGGTATCTGATCGTTTTCCTTCTGTTCGTTTGCTTCGCCTTGCTTTTTTCATTCGTATCACGCAACAACAGGTTTTTTTCCTATGCGGTTGATTACATAAAGGCGGGCGATTTGGTGGATCAGGACATCACCGCCAATGCCACTTTCGATTTTGTCGATAGGAAACGCACGGAAAAGAACTACGATGAAATACGTCAGACGACGCCCAGGATTTATTTCACCGACGATTCCAAGACTTTTCTCGTAGTGGCGGATTTCAGCAGGATCTATTCGGATTCCGATCCGCAGAACCTGCGCATACGCAAGATTCTCAGCGATATATACGGAAGAAGATACTTCGAGTTGAATGATGTTTTTTCGGACAGGTCGGAATATGTCGTTTTGGATGGACAGACTTTGGAGAAGAGGGATTTGCTTCATTCCGGAACGATAGATTCGTACCTCAGGGACAATTTCGGCATAAATGAAACCACGAAGCCCAGCCTTTCCGAAATAAAAATGTTCATAGTCCCGAATGTAGTCTATGATTACATGGCTACGATGCAGAGCATTTCAAATCTCATATCGAATGCTCCTCCGGTGATGGTGAGCTATAAGAGAGGCGATATCATTATCGCCAGGGATGAGATAGTATCAGAGGATCAGGCCGAATTGGTAAGGGAAATCCGCGAAAGCGAAAACGCTGTTACGGCTTATGGAATGATATTCAAGCTTTCTATCTCGTTCGTGATGTTCTTCCTTGCCTTCTATTACATCTACGAATTGTTCAAGGGCAACAAGCTGCGCAGGAAACAATATTACTATTTCACATGCTTCGCCGAATTTCTGTATTTGG
>DMKZ01000077.1 GCA_003454065.1 Spirochaetaceae bacterium | reverse complement strand
TGATTACGGGCGAGAGCGGAACAGGAAAGGAAGTGCTTGCGCATTACATACACAATAATAGTCCGATGTCCAGCGGACCGTTCATGGCGATAAACATCGCAGGAGTTCCCGACAATCTGATAGAGAGCGAACTCTTCGGGTATGAAAAAGGCGCGTTTACCGGAGCGACATCCAGGAAGTTGGGCCTTTTCGAAATGGCACAGGGCGGAACCGTGTTCTTGGATGAAATCGGCGACGCCACTCCGTCTTTGCAAGTCAAGCTTTTGAGGGTATTGCAGGAAAAGAAGATAATGCGTCTTTCCGGCACTTCCGAAATTCCGATAAACGTTCGTTTCATATCCGCAACCAATAGGAATATCGAGAACGACGTCAAGGAGAAAAGGTTTCGCGAGGATTTGTATTTCAGGCTGAATGTGATAAAGATCAATCTGCCTCCTTTGAATCAGAGGACAGGGGACATTCCTCTTCTTGCGAAATATATGATACAGAAGTTCAACAAGAAGATGAGCAAGTCCGTCAAGGATCTTCATCCGATGACACTCAAGAAGCTAGAGGAACATAGGTTCACCGGAAATGTGAGGGAGCTGGAGAATCTGATAGAGCGGGCTATGATATTTTGCACCGATGAGGACTACATATTGCCCGAGATGATTTCCTTCTCTGCGATTTCCGGCACTTCGGGAGGCGGAGCATTCGGAGGCATGCAAGGGATGCAGGGCGGGTACCCGCCAGGTCAAGGTTTCGCGGGCGGTATGCAGGGCGGGTACATGCCTCAGGGCTTTGCCGGAAATCAGGGCTGGCAGGGCGGCATGCCGGTAGGCGGGTATGGCGGTTATGCGGGCGGATACGGCGGAAATTACGGAGGATACCCGTCGCAGGGGTTCACAGGAGCCCAGGGCTTTGCCGGTCAGGGCGGGTTCAATCCGCAATACGGCTCTGGC
This sequence comes from Spirochaetaceae bacterium, assembly GCA_003454065.1. The sequence goes on along the minus strand of DMKZ01000077.1, from coordinate 2,269 downwards.
CAGCCAATGGGAGCGAATCCGGCAGCGCCTTCGCAGAACTCGTCTGCTAATGGAGGCTCGCTATCTCTCAGAGATGCTGAAATCGAGAACATCAAGAAGGCTTTGATAAAGCACGAAGGCAACAGATCCAAAGCCGCGGAGGAATTAGGGATTTCCAGAAGGACGCTTTTGAACAAGATAGAAGAATACGGCTTATGATTTGCATAAGAAATGCAAAGCTCGTCGATAATGTCTCCTCATCTTCGTATTTGGCTTGCCTGATTCTTCAAAAAAGGCGCAAGGGCGAAAAAGACGAAGATTCTTGCGAGAGCGGTTTCTCGAATTTTTCCGATTATGATGTTCTGAAAATCATCAAATTGGATGAGCCTTGCGATGCTGATTTCTTCAAGCGATTCCAACATTCGGGCGATTTGCCTCTGACATCAGCCGAGACGGTTGATTTCGATGGCGACTATTTGCTTCCTTCATTCATAGATTTTCATTGCCATAGCGAATTTTTGTATCTTCGCGATCCGACAATTACTATTCGCAGGGACGATTTGATAGGCGGGGAAGTCGTCGGGAATTGCGGCATATCGATTTATCCCGTATCCAATGATGGCGTTCAAAGGAAATTGCTTCGAGATAATGTCCTCAGCATCTTGGGATGCTGGCCGGAGGGCTTGCCGGAATGGAGGGGTTTCGGTCAGTTCAAGCGGGTTTTCGACGGTTTGCCCGTTGCAAATCACATCAAGTTTTTGCAAGGGCATTCGGCATTGAGAATAGCTGCGATGGGTGGGAATGCCAATCGAAAAGCGGAAAAGAGCGAAATCATCAAGATGCAGCGAATGCTCGATGAGGCGATGGGGTCGGGGGCGTTGGGTTTTTCGACAGGGTTGTATTACGCACCTTGCGTTTTCGCTGATGAAAGCGAAATCCTCGCTCTCTTGGAAGTCGTGCGCGAACATGACGGTCTATTTGCCATTCATAGGCGCGAAGAGGGAAACGGCGGTTTGGCTTCGACAGCGGAAGCGATAAGTTATGCGAAAAAGGCCAAGGTAAGGCTTCAGATATCTCATCTCAAAGCAATCGGAGATTCGAATCAGAATCAAGTCGATGCGATTTTGGATATGATAGACAAGGCCCATGCGGAAGGGCTTGATGTCGCTTTCGATCAATACCCCTATGTTTATGGCAGCACTAGCCTTGCGTCGCTTCTTCCTCCTCAGATTCTCAGCGACGGCGAAAGCGTCTATAAGTTCAGGCTAATGAATGATGCTTCGTACAGGGAAAAGACCAAATCTTTGATGATGAATCCGCTCGGCTTTGAAAGCATTGCGCAACTCGTCCGCCATGATAGGATATTCATACAATATTCGGATTCGTTCGGGGATATGATAGGCAAGAGCATTGCTGAAATCGCTTCGCTTTGGAATAAAGACAGCTTAGATGCGATATTGGACATAATCGCTCGCGAGAATGGCATTTGCACTATGAGGGATCTGACGCAAAGCGAGGAGAACCTGCTTAAGATCATGAGCCATCCTCTTTCGATTTATTGCACTGACGCGCTTTTCGCAGGGAAGATTTGGCACGATCGGAGCCGCAATGCTTCTAGGCACATGCTGAGAAGCTATTCCAAACAGGTTGGCATCGAGAATCTGGTAAGAAGAGCCACATCTCGAAGCGCTGAGCGTCTGAGACTTGAAGACAAGAAGAAAATAATCGAAGGCGCTGTGGTTGAATTGGTCAGATTCAAGCTTTAATTGCGCTTGTTTTTGCTACAAGTGCGACAAAAGCCTTTTTTAGCGATATTAATATGTATGGGGATTTTCAAAAAAAGCATTTTTGGAAATCTGTCGAATCGGTTATAGGAGTCTATTATGGCGGAAAAAAAGGAAAAGAACGATATAAGCAAGATCAAAAGCGAAAAGGAAATGCTCATTGAAGAGGCGCGCCTGAAAATCGAAAAGCAATTCGGGAAAGGCAGCCTTATGAAACTTGGCGAGAATCCCAAGATGGATATCAAGGTGATACCGTCAGGATGCATTCTCTTGGACGAAGCGCTCGGCGTAGGCGGATATCCGCAAGGAAGGGTTATCGAAATATATGGTCCGGAATCATCCGGAAAGACGACTTTAGCGCTCCAGGCTGTCGCCCAATCGCAGAAAATGGGAGGAGTCGCCGCCTTCATAGATGCCGAGCATGCGTTAGATCCCGTTTATGCGAAAAGAATCGGGGTCGATATCAACGAATTGTGGATTTCGCAGCCCGATAGCGGCGAACAGGC
>DMKZ01000022.1 GCA_003454065.1 Spirochaetaceae bacterium | reverse complement strand
GAATGCAATCGTCTTCCTTGTTGCGGCGCTTGGAAGCGATTGATGGATTTATCGCTTGAATGTCTTCGTCGTCGCGTATTATGATTTGCGAAAAAACAACGAATAATGTAATATTAAAAAGTTAATGGTGCTACAGCACCGAAACGGTCGTTCCCGTAGCTCAGCAGGATAGAGCATCTCCCTCCTAAGGAGAGGGTCAGGCGTTCGAATCGCCTCGGGGACAAATTTGTTGGAATTTTCAGACTTTTTGGTGTTGTCTTTTATGAGTAAGGTTGTGATAATCCGCGGCGCAGGCGATTTGGCCAGTGCGGTGGCGTTGCGGTTGAAAAAATCCGGTTTTCATATTTTGATGTGCGAGACGTCGGCGCCGACTAGCATCAGGCGAACAGTTTGCTTTTCCGAATGCATTTGGGAAGGCGAGAAGGAAATCGAAGGCGTCAAGGCGGTTAGAATCAACGATGTTTCCGAAATCTCCAATGTGTTTGCCGACGATAAGATCGCTGTCATCGCAGATCCTGAACTTGATTGCCTCTCGAAAGTGGATTGCATCGCACTTGTCGATGCGATTATAGCGAAGAGAAACCTAGGTACGAAAAAGAGCATGGCGCCTTTGACTATCGCTCTCGGTCCCGGATTTACGGCCGGCAAGGATGTGCATGCCGTAATAGAAACGATGCGCGGCCATTATTTGGGCATGATATATTATAGCGGCAAGGCGATGAAGAACACGGGCGTGCCGGGTGCGATAATGGGTTTCGCCGCCGAAAGGGTGATTCATTCTCCGGCTGCCGGCGTTTTCAAAAGCGATTTGAATATAGGCGACAGTGTTAGAAAGGGGGATGTAATAGCAAATGTCGGCGATTGCCCTGTCTATGCAAGCATAAGCGGTGTTCTTCGCGGACTTCTTAGAAGCGGACTCGAAGTCACGGAAGGTTTCAAGTGCGCCGACATTGATCCAAGAGAAGATGCAGCAGGTTATATAACAACCGTTTCAGATAAGGCGCGTGCGATTTCGGGCAGTGTTCTGGAGTGTATTCTGAATTGCATTTGGAAAGAGCGGAAATCCGCTTCGATGCATCATGCAAAATCTTCATCTTTGCAGAATAATGCTGATTTCTCCGCAATGCAAAGTTCGTCGGCAGAAAACGATTGCGTGGATATTTATGTGGACGGGTCATGCAATGCCGATGCCAGTGCCATAGGCTACGGCGTCGTGATAATCAGAGACAATCGCGTTTACGAATTCAGCGGGGAAGTCGATGATGCCGAAAGCTGTGTGTTCAGGAATATCGCAGGTGAAATAGAGGCGAGCATGTTCGCTATGAAATATTGCATTGAGAATGAAATAGGAAACGTTCGCCTTTTCTTCGATTATTCAGGGCTTCAGGATTGGTGCACCGGGGCATGGAGATGCAAAAACGCCCTTACGCAAAAATATAAGGCCTTTTACGATAGCATCAAGGATAGGCTTAATGTGATTTGGAATAAAGTGGATGCTCATACGGGCAACAGATACAATGAATTGGCAGACAAACTTGCCAAAAAGTGCTTTCTGAAACATGTCGGAGAAAGTGAGCAGGTCTGATGGCGAGGAGGCTGTCGCAGGCGATGTTGCGACTTCGGTTGCGAGCAAGGAAGATTACGAGACCCTTTTGGAGCTGGAGAACGCCCGAACCAGAAGCCAGGCGCGAGCAATCAGGAAGAAATATGCCGATAGCAGGATAACGGCAAGGAAAACATTGAAGCTTCTATCTTCTTTGGAACAGCTTACGTTCTATTTTCAGATTGTCGCATTTGCGGTTTATCTTTTCCTGGGGTATGCTTTGTATTCCGGAAAAGTGGTCTATGCGGTTTATGATGTGAGCGTGTTTTCGGGTTTTTTCCTTTTGTTCTTTGGAATCATAGGAATCGTATATGCGATTATTCGTGCGGTCAAATCTAAAGTCAGTCCGATAGGTTTCATAGTTTCTTCAGTTCTGAGGATTGCTGTGATGCTTGTTTTATTGACAATAGAAACCGTATTGAAATTGACATCTAGTGGAGGATTGTTCGGTGTTTGAATCGTTAAGCAAGAAAATATCAGGAATATTCAAAACGCTTTCCGGAAAAGGAAAGATTTCGGAAAGGAATATCGAAGAAGCGGTTGAAGAAATTAAGATCGCCCTCCTCGATGCGGATGTGAACCTTCGCGTGGTGAGAAGATTCATAAACTCCACCATAGAGGAAGCCAAAGGGCAAAAGGTGATAGAAAGCGTCAATCCTCAGCAGATGTTCACCAAGATCGTTCACGACAAGATTGAGGATTTGCTTAAAAGCGGGGGCGATCCGTCGCTTCTTCTTCGTGATCCGTCTCAAGTCTCCGTCGTTTTGCTGATGGGCTTGCAGGGGAACGGAAAGACGACTACGGCAGCCAAGCTCGCTTTCAAGCTGAAAGCGGAAGGCAGGCGGCCGCTGCTCGTCGCGTGCGATCTCCAGCGCCCTGCGGCAATCGACCAGCTCGAGACTTTGGCGGGGCAAATAGGCGTTCCGATTTTCCTTGACAGGGCGGAGAAAAATCCCGTATCGCTTTCGAAACGCAGTTTGGATTATGCGAGAAAGAACCTTTACGATGTGCTCATAGTCGATACGGCGGGACGATTGAGCGTTGATGAGGCGCTCATGAAGGAGATACGGGACGTGAAGTCGGCCATCGAGCCTTGCGAGAGCCTTTTCGTAGTGGATTCCATGCTCGGACAAATCGCCTGCGATGTTTCCAAGACATTTAATGAAAACGTTCCCATCACCGGAATCGTTCTAACTAAATTCGACAGCGATAGCAGGGGCGGTGTGGCAATGAGCCTTGCCGGCGTTGTAGGAAAACCGATCAAATTCATAGGAACGGGAGAAAAACCGCAGGATTTGGATGAATTTCATCCTGACAGGGTGGCAGGAAGAATCCTGGGAATGGGCGATGTGGTGAGCCTTGTCGAAAAAGCGGAGAAGGAAATATCGCAGAAGGATGCCGATAGACTTGCCAGAAACCTGAAAAGCGGCGCCTACACCATAGCGGATTACCTCAAGCAGCTTGATATGCAGGACAAGATGGGCGGAGCTGGAAAGATTCTTTCGATGCTGGGAATGGGAAACGTTGTAAATGCCCAAAAACTCGAGCAAGTCAAGAACGACATAAAGAAAGAGCGCGCCATAATCGGCTCCATGACTTTCAAGGAAAGGGACAATTACAAGATAATAGGACCGCCCAGGCGCAAGCGCATAGCCAATGGTTCGGGAACGACCCAAGCGGATGTCGAACGCTTCATACGCAAATTCGAGAAAACCAAGCTGATGATGCAGAAAATGACCAAAAGCAAGAAAATGCAGGCGGAGCTTGAGAAGCAATTCGGCAACCTCGATCTCCCCGAAGAATAAGGTTGCATGAAGAAATAAGTTTTGAAAGACCTCTAAATCTCTATGCTCTCGATTTTGCCGACGATGAAGGCATAATGCGTATCGTTCAGA
>DMKZ01000005.1 GCA_003454065.1 Spirochaetaceae bacterium | reverse complement strand
AATTGCCGGAACGGGTTCCAATGCCACGCATGAAGCCATAAGGCTTTCGCAGCATGCTCAGGATGATGGCGTCGATGCGATTCTGCTTGTTAACCCATACTATAACAAACCTACCCAAAAAGGTTTGTATTTGCATTTCAAAGCCATTGCGGATTCGGTTTCCATTCCTTGCATACTTTATAACATAAAGGGAAGGACAGGCGTCAATTTGGAAACGCAGACTTTGGAAAAGCTTGTAGGAGATTGCAAGAACATCGTTGCCGTGAAGGAGGCTTCGGGCGATTTGAGCCAGATGGGGAATGTCATAAGAGGCAGGAAGGCCGGATTCTTTGTGTTGTCGGGGGATGACAATCTGTCGCTCGAATTGATTAAAATGCATGGAGATGGCGTGATTTCAGTTGCGTCGAATCTGTTTCCGGCGGAGATGACTCAGATGGTTTCCGCAGCGCTGAGCGGAGATTTCGTCAAGGCCGAGAAAATCAATTCGTGGTTCGCGGAGTTCTTCAAGGTATGTTTCATAGAGACCAATCCGATTCCGATAAAGACAGCTATGGCTTACAAGGGTTTCTGCAAGGAGATTTTCCGCCTTCCGCTTTGTTCTTTGGAAAATGAAGAGCACAGGAAAAGCCTCATTTCGTGCATTGACAGGATGATAAAGGAGCATTATTGACAAATGGCCAAAGTTAATGACAACTTTCTTAAATTGAACGGAGGGTATCTTTTTCCTGAAGTGGCGAGAAGGACGAAAGCATGGAGCGAAAGGAATAAGGGGGTCGGAATCCTGAGGCTCGGAATAGGGAATACGACTGAAGCCCTGACGCCTTCCATAGCGCAGGCGATGAAAAGGAAGATCGGCCTTCTCGAATCGCGCGATACTTATACCGGATATGGGGATGAGCAGGGTGATCATGCTTTGCGCGTTGCGCTAAGTCGGTTTTACAAGAGCGAGTACGGCGTCGAATTGGCTGACGATGAATTCTTCGTTTCCGATGGCGCGAAGAGCGATGCGGCGAACATACAGGATGTCTTTTCGAGTGATAGCATAGTTGCCGTTCAGGATCCGGCATACCCCGTGTATGTGGACTCGAATGTGGTTGGAGGCAGAACGCAGGGGTTTGACGAATCCGCCTTCAGATACGAGGGCATAGTGTATATGCGTGCGGACGAGAGCAACGGATTCGTGGCGGCGCCTCCGACGACCCATGTTGATCTGATGTATCTTTGCTTTCCGAACAATCCGACCGGTGCTGTCGCCACAAAAGCCCAGCTGAAAGGCTTCGTGGATTATGCGCTGAAGGAAAAGGCCATCATAATCTATGATGCGGCATATTGCGATTACATCAAACACGAAGGCATTGCCCGTACCATTTATGAAATTGATGGCGCCGAAAAGTGCGCGATAGAAATCAATTCGTTCTCGAAGAACGCAGGATTCACCGGCGTCAGGCTGGGGTGGAGCGTTGTCCCTAAGAACTTGGCTTGCGATAATGCGCCTGCAGGAACGATTCATTCGATTTGGAACAGAAGGCAATGCACGTTTTTCAACGGCGCCTCGAATATCGCTCAGGCGGGCGGTCTGCAAGCGCTGACGCCGGAAGGCAGGAAGGAGTGCGCTTTGCTTGTCGATTATTATCTGGAAAATGCGCGCATCATACGCGAAGGTCTGCAGAAAGTCGGTCTCGCTTGTTACGGCGGAATGGATAGCCCGTATGTTTGGGTCAAGTGTCCGAACGGCATGAAAAGCTGGGAATTCTTCGATTACCTTCTTGATAAGGCGCACGTGGTCGTTACTCCGGGAGCGGGGTTCGGCTCGTCGGGCGAAGGTTTCGTCAGGGTTTCCGCTTATGGACATAGGGAAGATGTGGAGGCTGCCGTCAGCAGCATTGTGAGGAATTTGAATGGCTGATAAGAAGGTATCTATTGACGGGGAAATCATAAGGAAAATCGCAGAGCGGGAAGGAACCCCTTTCAACATCTATGACGGGGATGCGATTCTTTCCTTCGCCAAAAGATTCTACAAGGCGTTTTCGTGGGCCGATGGCTTTACAAACTATTTTGCGGTGAAGGCGTTGCCCAATATAAACATCCTTCGCCTGCTCAAGAGCGCCGGTATGGGAGGGGATTGCTCGTCGTTGCCGGAATTGATGCTTTGCGAAACAGCTGGAATAACCGGAAATCGCATCATGTTCTCGTCCAACGATACGCCTTTGGAGGAATTCCGCAAGGCGTTTGAACTCGGAGCGATTATCAACCTCGATGACATCAAGCATATCGAAAGCGTTTTGAAAGCCTGCCCTTCGTTTCCTGAAAGCATATCGTTCAGATATAATCCGGGAAAGGATAGGACTGGAAATGCGATAATAGGCAATCCGGTCGAAGCGAAATACGGCGTTACGAAAGATCAGGTGGTCGAGTGCTATAGGATTGCCAAGGAAAAAGGTGCGAAGCATTTCTTCATTCATGCCATGGTCGCATCGAATTGCTTGAAGGAAGACGATATAGTCGAGACGGCGAGAATGCTTTTCGATTTGGTGGCGATGATAAGAACCGAAACGGGAGTCGCCATAGAAGGCGTGGATTTCGGCGGCGGCATCGGCATACCCTACAAGCCTTCAGATAAGGAAATGGACATAGAAGCCATAGGCAGCCGGATTCGTGAGCTTTACGACGGGATCATAGTCTCAAAGGGATTCGGACCTTTGAAGATAGCCTTCGAATGCGGAAGGTGCGTTACGGGACCTTACGGCTATTTGGTTTCGAAAGTCAGGCATGTGACTCACAAATACAAGGACTATGTCGGGCTTGATGCCTGCATGGCCGATCTCATGAGACCTGGTCTTTATGGCGCTTATCATCATATCACCGTTTTGGGAAAGGAAAGCAAGCCATCGGACTTCAAGTATGATGTGACCGGATCCCTTTGCGAGAACAACGACAAGTT
>DMKZ01000125.1:2592-8031 GCA_003454065.1 Spirochaetaceae bacterium | reverse complement strand
TATGGCATTTATCCGTTTGCCGATTTTCAGGCGGATGTCGGGTTTAGCGACGGCGGTTTTGCGCTTGATGTGCTTACAGCAGGCAGCCTGACTTTCTATAATATGACAGGAGGCACGTCAAATGCCCGCTTTGTCCCGTCTTTTGCATTAGGGGCGTCTGTGGGCTATGGGCACAAATTCGCATTGACGAGCATGTCTTCGCTTCATGTCGGAATTTCGTTTTCCCTTTTGATCAGGGCGCATTTGGCGGGAATAAGCCTTTCCGATATCGAAGGCTCCGATATCGTCGAGATAATCAAAAGCAAGGACACCGGCGTAGTCATGCAGCCGCCTTTCAATTTGGGTGTGACGATGAATCTTTCAGACACCCTTAGGGCTTCGTTGGTCATTAGAAACCTCTGCTTTTTCGGGAATACGGTTTACAGATACGGGACGTTCGGCGATTTCCTTTCCAGACCGTTCAAGATATTCGGAGGCAGCAAAAACGCCTTGGCGTCATCCCGAATTTCGAATCTTGGTGCCTCGTTTCTGTCTTCTTCCGTGGATGTTGGCGTAGCATACAATCCCAAGTGGAAAATGTTTAACCCTCGTTTTGAAGTCGATATGGTGAATTTGTTGTCGTTCGGAAAGAACGAATATTATGATAACACCAATTTTTTCTCTCATCTGAAGATAGGGGCGGAATTCTATCTGATGGGCTTCCTAAAACTTGGCGCAGGTCTCAACCAAGGACGCATAAACTTCGGTCTTATAATGGATTTGTGGCCGATTGTGATTGGCGTGGATTATGGTTGGGTGGATGGCACCCCCACATTGGGCGAGTCGATGGTTGACAGGCTTTCGATCAGCATCAAACTCGGTTGGGACAGAAGCGAGTGATATGCGCCGCCTTTGAAAAACCGCATGTGCAGAAGCGTTTGTTTTGCAATAAAAAAAAAGATTGAATATAATTATTCATGCTGTCTGATTTTGGCTGTGCGAGGGTGTTTTGCAGCTTATTGTCGAATATGATGAGATGCTCAAAGGCGCTTTCGTGAAGCAAGTCAGACATCTTTAAGGGCGTTTCACAGCCCGAATCGGAGGATAATCTTATGAAAGTTAAACCAATAGGCGATAGGGTTCTGATTAAAATCGAGGATGCACCTGAGAAGACTAAGTCGGGTCTTTTCATTCCTGCGCAGGCTCAGGAGAAAACGCAAATCGGCAAGATTCTGGCGATAGGCGAAGGCGAAGAGGTGAAGAAGGTTCCAGTCAAAGTCGGGGATATGGTCATGTACAACAAATATTCCGGCACGTCCATCAAGGACGGGGATGACGAGCTTCTTGTCTTGAAATCCGAGGACTTGGTTGCGGTAATTTCCAGATAAAAATAAGGGCGCTTCTAAAAACCTCAGAGTCCGAACATGCCATGTGTCCTTTCGAACAGCAGGTTTTCAGAAGCGCCCTGTTTTATTTCCGGCTTGATATCGGTTTGCATATTGATTTTGCGAGGGCGTAATGGATACTAAGGCATTTTATAGATTGACTTATGGAGTTTTCATTGTTTCGGTCAGAAGCGGTGATAAGGTTAATGCTTGCATCACGAACACTTGCATTCAGGTGGCATCCGATCCGGTGCGTATCGCCCTTTCATGCATAAACGCCAGTTATACGACCGAACTCATAAAGCAAAGCGGCAGATTCATCGTTTCCGTCTTGGACAAGACGGCTCCTTTTGATTTGATAAAGCGCTTTGGAATGCAATCCGGCAGGAATGTCGATAAATTCAAGGGAATTGAGTTCAAAACGATGCGGGACGGAACCCCGTTCGTGGATTCGCATTCCTGCGCCCTGTTCGAATGCAAGGCGGCAAGCAGCGTCGATCTCGGCAGCCATACTCTTTTCATTGCCGAGGTGACGGATGCGAAAGTTCTGGGAAACGAGCCTCCGCTTACTTATGCGTTTTATCAATCCGATGTCAAGCCCAAGACCGTCAATTCGCCTGTCGGCAGGAAGATAAAAGGTTGGAGATGCAAAATCTGCGGGTACTTCTATGAAGGCGAAACGCTTCCTGCCGATTATCTTTGCCCGTTGTGCGGACATCCTGCTCAAGATTTCGAGCCTGTTTATGAATAGATTGGATTATTAGTTTCATGGGCTATGAACCCGTAGATAAGCTCCAAAATTTTCTGCCTGAATATGCGAACAATGATATCACGCATAATGTCGAGTTTACTTTACATGGGGGGGGGTGAAAGGGTATGTGAATCCGCCGTATGGAGCGGAAATAATAGCGCTTGTTCCCGTTGCTACGAATACCGCATATTGGAAGAAATACGTTTTTGATGAAGCCGATTCGGTTTGTTTTCTGTATGATACGAGGCTTCGTTTTTGGTGAATGGAAATACGGATAACAAGGGTGCGCCTATGGCATGCGCTATGATTTATTGGGGAGATAAGCCGTTGAATTTTCATAGTGTATTTCAGGAACATGGTGCGGTTTTGGATTTGAGGGAATTGAAAGAATCCAAAAGGCAGAATGATAGTGAGAATTTGCTTTTTTCGCTCGATTGCCATGTTGTCGATGATGATGACCTGAAAAGTCTCTGAGGGATGCGGTTCGGTATGTTTCACAAGCCCTATCCCTTGACAAGCGACCTGAAGGCGTTGTCCGGGATTTTTCGAAGGAACGGCTTTCAGCTCTATGTGGTCGGTGGTGCGGTTCGGGATTTTCTTTTAGGGAAGTCATGCGATGATGTCGATTTGACGACCGACGCGAATCCTGATGAGATGCTTGCGCTTTTCCCGCGTTGCATCAAGACAGGTATCAAGCACGGAACGCTGACCATACCGTTCAGGGGCAAGCATTACGAGTGCACGACTTTCAGAACCGACGGCGATTATAGCGATTCGCGTCATCCTGATAAGGTCGATTTCACGAAAAGCATTCATGAGGATCTCAAGAGACGGGATTTCACGGTGAACGCCTTGTGCGCCGATTGCTCTGATGGTCGGATAATAGACGATTTCGATGGAATCGGCGATATGCGGCGCAGGATAATCCGAACGGTAGGAGTTCCTGACGAGCGATTCGCCGAGGATGCGCTGCGCCTTGTCAGGGCGCTCCGCTTCGCCTCTGTTTTGAATTTCAAAATAGAGCCCGAAACGATGGGCGCTATCGCGAAAGCGGCGCGTGCGATCGTAAATGTTTCGGTCGAACGGATAAATTGCGAGTTTTCCAAGATGCTGATTTGCGATCATGCGGGCTATGCCCTGGAGCTTCTCCTCTCGTCCGGCCTGCTTGCCAACATCATTCCTGAGATTTCCTGCATGCTCGAACAAGGCTCGCGTTTGGATGGCTTGAAATCGAAATTGTCGGACAACAGCATTGCCGAATCCAGATTGGAGATCCGTCTGGGTCTTTTTTTCGGCGATATGGATTGGAGAGAAGCGGAGGCTGTTTTGAAAAGGCTCAGATTTTCGAATAGGGTTGTCAAAACGGTGACGGCGTTCATTCGAAACGAATTGCCGGACGACGATTGCGATTCGGTTGTGCTCAAGCGTTTGATCCGCAATATTTCGAAAGGTAATGCGACCTCTTTTCTCGACTTCGCCAGGATTCGTTCAAATGCAAGCGAGCGCTTTGGAAGGCAGCAAGCGGAGATGAGAAGATTTCTTGCCGCCGGCGAACCTGTCTGTCTTTCGGATTTATGCGTCAGCGGAGCGGATATGATACGTATGGGACTGAAGGGGAAAAGGGTCGGCGAACTTTTGGAAAAGGCGCTGGAAATGGCATATCGCGATCCGTCTGTCAATTCGAACAAGGAAGCGTTTCTCGGGAAATTGCGTGCGGAATTTGCTAAAGGGCGCTTCTAAGAACCTCTGGACCCGAATCTGTCGGATGCCTTCTAAAAAGGACCTTTGAGATTATAGGTCATTATCGTATCGGACACCCATATTATCGCAAGGAGCAATATGGTGAATATCTGGCTAGTCGTGTTTATTCTCTTGTAAGTCAGAGGGTTGAGCAGCTTGTTTCCGAAGCATATCTCGAATAGCCCCACTACTATTCCGCTTCCATCGAGTGCCGGAAGAGGAAGGAGGTTTATGAAGCATATCGATGCTGAGATCATTGCGGCAATGTAGAAGATTGCGCGCCCGGCGGATGAGAGGGAGACGCTGAACCCGACATCCGCTATTTGGCCGACGGCAAGCGAAGCGCGCGCAGGTCCTGAGAAAGTGTATTTGAGATTGCTTATATTGGTGAAAACCGAGGCGATTCCTTTGGCTGTGCTGATAACGAAATCGAGAGCGCCCTTGAAAGCCAAGCCGGCGCTTTTCAATAATCCCGACCCCGCATGCCGTTTCTTGGCGTTTCTGAAAGCGAAGTTGAAAACCGGCTTTCCGTTGTCGAAGTGCGGAGCGTATTCGCATTTGTAAGCATTGCCGTCTCTTTCGAATGTGATGGCGAGCCTGTCGCCTTCCGTCAGGTTTTCCGCTGCTTTGATGAAGTCGTACGAATTCGAGATTTCGAAGCCGTTCGCTTCAAGCATTTCGTCGCCTTTTCTCAAACCTATGTCGTACTCGGCTGAAAAGTTTTCCACTCTGCCTATGATAGGTTCTTCGTATTTGGTGATTCCGAACGACATTTCGCCGCTTTCCGATAGAGTCGGAATTATTTTTTTCGTTATGATCTCCCCATTGCGCAATATCGTCGCTTCGATGCCATGAGAGTTTCTGCTGTTTTTCGACAGCAGGCTGTATGCATCGAAGAAATTATCGATTTTCGTTCCGTTCAGAAACAGTATGAGGTCTTCGCTATGGAAAGAGCTTTCCGATTGCTCCCTAAGAGCATCCGTTTGTATGACTTTCGCCTGTTGGTCGTTTTCGAGATAAGGAGAAGCGAAGAAAGCGAACAGGAGCATGCAGGAGAATATGAAATTGAGTGCGGAACCGGAGAGGTAGATGAATATGCGCTTTGCAGGAGAGAGATAATATATAGATCCCGGATTTATTCTTCCCCATGCGTTTCGCCGAATCGATTTCTTCAGCTCCCGTTCGCCTGATATTCTGCAATACCCGCCTAATGGAAGCAATCCGATTCTGATTTCCGTTATGCCGTTTCTAGACATTTTCGACCAGATGGCCTTTCCTATGCCGAAGGAGATTATATCCACATCCGTTCCCGTAATCATGGCGGCGAGGAAATGACCGGCTTCATGGACGAGTATGATCGTGTCTATGACCAAGTAGCCTGTTATCGAAAAAATAATCTTTTGAAGCATTTGCTCGTAATTCTATTTGTTTTTCATCTTTTCTTGCAAGTTTTGCGAATTTATCCTATAATTGTTTTGATATCAAAATCTCAATAGGGTTCTGGATGAGAGAGACAACACGTGATTTTGTCTTGTCTCTATAAGAGAATCAGGGGTGACAAGAAGCTAGAAGAAGTCAGAAGAA
>DMKZ01000125.1:0-2443 GCA_003454065.1 Spirochaetaceae bacterium | reverse complement strand
AGAAGCTAGAAGAAGTCAGAAGAAGTCATATCATAGATGGCAACGGTTCGGAGGAGAATCGGTCTTCCCGAACTGATGTTGTCGCAATTGCACGTTTCAAGAGGTCGTTATGTATAGGATAATGAGAAGCTACATGAGCGTGGGGATAGTTCTGCTTTTTTTCTCTATTCTCATAGGTTGTGTTCATGATAATGTGTCGCAAGACGATTTCGATCACGTTTTGGTCGCACAAAAACTAAGCGAAATTTTATTAGGTGATGGTGGTTTCACCTCTGAGCGTGGCCACGCTTATCATATAGGCGGGAAGTCGCCAGTGCAGGTAGATGCCGCTCTCGACATTTCCAACGCCAAGATCGTTCGCGTGTCGGACCAGAAGCGTGATGGCAACGGGTCGTATATGCGGCTCGCGGGAAAGGATGATTCCAATGGTGATGATTTCTTGCCTGAGTCCCCCAATCGTGACGACGATGATGATGATGATGTCGATTATACCGAAATCGGCAGGTGGATCACCTCGGATGCCGCTCCGAATTATTTCAAGGTCAAGTGGGATCTCAATAAAATGATAAAGTTGGGGATTCCCATTGATAAAATCGAAGTATTCGTTTTCAAACTCAGGATATACATAGAGCAGGAAAACGGACAAAAGTCGTATTTCATTTGGAGAAGTGAAGTCTCGCCGTTGAATGGAAAGTTCTACTTGGAAAACAAATTGAACGAGACCGATTCGTATGATTTCCATATGTATGTCAAATTCATTGACAATACGATTCCTAAAGCGTCAAACCCGAGTCAAAGGAAATTCATAGACGCTGATAAGGTGATGTGCGATCCGAATGACGATTACGATCGGTTGCTCTGGTATATTGGCGCATTGAATGACAATACCATTCACATACCTGGCTCCGGGATAATCGGAAACTACGGATATGATGTCAGGAAAGGCGGGCTCGAATTCAATCCCGATGCCCTTGTCGGCAGTGCATGGCTGGACTTGTATCCGATTACCAAGGCCCATCCGGATGCTATAGAAGCCAAGGATTACTCGGAGCAGGACCAAATCTACGACATGGTTTCAAGAGATTATATGGAAAGCTATTCGTGGGAAATGGCCGAATCGGATAGTTTTGACATAACCCCGATAACCGGATTCATATTTGGTGGCGCGACAGGTGCGGCGAGCGCTTCGGCAAAAAATTCAAAAAAACAGGCTCTTGATAAAAATGGCACGCCTATGTTCAAGAGGAACGATTATTACACCTTGCAGTCCTACGATTTTGATGGACAAAGAACGTTAGCGAATTATCAAGGCAAACAACAATATGAACCTGTTACAACCAGCACGTTTTCGAATCCTCAATTGGAGATGATAAAGGCTCTTGCCCAAGCTGTGAATTCTCTTTGCAACAGCTGCTTTGCGCTATGTAGCGAAAATTCGGACACCACCAGTTCGTCTGCCGTTAAAATCGTTGGAAACTCGGTGGTTGCTAAGGTGACGCGTTATACGTATCTTACCAACGAGCTGCTGACATCGAATTTTCGGTCATACGACAAGCTTAAGGGTTTTTTGATTAAAGATTTTTACAATGATGTCAACAACATCGGAGTTCGCATGACTCCCGAAATGCTGTTTGACAAATACGGAACGCATGTGCTTTTTCGTGTGAATATGGGCGGCAAGATGGTTCTAAACTATAAGGGCCAGTCGTACCATCAATCATCTAACAATAGCCTTCTTGATAATTTCAAGGAGCAGGTGACTACAGGTGGCGGCGGCCATACGAATAGCAACAACGCTGACATAGTCGCAAACGCTCTGGATGTGAAGAGCTGGGGCGGAAACGCAACAGCCACCACGGTCACCACGTTGCAAGCCTTTAATTCCATCAAGTCGAAGTGGGAATCCACTTTGAGCAAGAAAAACATGGTGTTCGTGAACTCTAAGGAATTCACCAAGGATGCATGCGGGATATGGAATTTCGCTGATAATCCAAAAAGGCAGCAAGAGATATATGAAGCTTTCCGGAGATATGTGTTCGATTATTCCGTAGATACGGTTGCCATGGTAAATTCGACTCCGAAATACCTTATGGACTTGGTTGTGTTCAAGGTGGATAAAGACGATAAGGACAGCAGCTATTATCATCTCTCTGGCTTGGTGGATGAATTCCTGATGAAGAAAGACGATTCCGGCAAACCGGTTTTCAAGAGCGACTTGTTCAGCGGGAGCTATGCTTACGACAAGAACGGCGATATCTCGGATGATATCACGTTCACGAGGGTTTTCACTACTGACAGTTCGAACAAGGTCCTGTCTTTCGGCAATAACGTATATGGCTTCGCATTATACACGCCGGAGCCGTCGTTATCTTTGAGTGGCATTGCCGTAACGAAATCAGACGATTCGTCTTTTCAAAAGCATGCGGACGATTTGAAGGAGAAG
>DMKZ01000158.1 GCA_003454065.1 Spirochaetaceae bacterium | reverse complement strand
GAGATATGTAGTCGTCCGTCAGTTCCGATGGAGTATCGGCAGCATTTCGGGTGCTGCTGTCCAGCTTGTTTCCGTTCATGCCGGAATGTAATTGAAGTTTTACAAGGCTGGTCGCTTTCGGATTCGATTCCGTCGCGCTGTTTCCGTTTTGATATGGTACGGTTGCGCCATCTGAATTTTGCGGTTCGATGCCTTGGCTTTTTGTTTGATCTTCATTTGCAGTTTCTACAGCAGTTCCCCCTGCGGATCGCGACGCCCCGAGTATGAGTTTTTCCGATGCTCTTGTCTTTTCGCTCGTGCTGGTGGAATCGGGTGCTTTGCCGTTTTTGCTGCTGTCTCCGTTTTCGCTGATTTTCGATGGCGATAGGGCGTTTGAATTATAGCTGATGGCGTTTTCCACTTGAGGATTGGCAAGCATGAAACCATCGGATATCTCTGTCAGGGAATCGTTCAGGAAATGCCTGTCTTCGCTTGAGATGTCTTTGCTCTCGCTTCCATCTTGGCTGATGCTTGTTATAACGCCATCGCTATCTATTCGGAAGTTTTTGTTCTCATCGCTTGTGATTATTATGTTTCCGTAATCGTCGATGTAGAATGAGGCCTTGCTTTTCTGCAAGTAATTGAGCATTCTCCTCCGGTTCAGGAGATTGTCCGGCGCTGGCTGGAGGACAGGGGATTCATCTGCCGGAACCTTGGTTTTCCCGTTTGCTATCACTTTTCTTACGGATAATATCAGGACGGTAGCGAATGCGATGGATGTAATTGCGATGAATATTTTTATCTTCCTGACGTCTATCATTTGCATTTCATTTTCTCCTAAAAGGATGATGTCTCATTCAGCTCTTTTATTTCCCTGAGGTATCGTCTGCCGTTTTTGTCGAAATCGAGGTGCAGCGCTACATCCACGCTGTCTGCAATGATTTTGATTCCATCAGTCGCTGTAGCTTCGATAAGCAGATCCTCAAGCCGTCTGATGACATGCGATGATGATGTCGCATGTATTGTGAACATGCCTCCAGAATGGCCGGTTCTGAATGCTTTGAGCAATTCCATGGCGCTTTGCCCGTCTCTGGTTTCACCGTACAATATCCTGTCGGGATTCATGCGAAGGGCGGATTTCACTGCGTCGCGCCCCGAAAACACATCTTTTTTGGCGATGATGCTCACGACATTGGGATGTCTGATGCTTATCTCTCTCGTTTCGTCCTCGATAGTTATTATCCTCTCGTTTGCGGGTATTTCATTCGCCAATGCGCAAAGCAAAGTGGTCTTGCCGCTGCCGGTCTGACCCGAAATCGCGATGTTCTTTCTTTCGATCGCAAAACGCCTGATGACGCGGGCTTGGTTTTCATCGAGCATTCCTTTTCGGACAAGAGAGGTTAGTGAATGAAAGTCGGAATTCGGAATCCTGATGGAGATGGAAATCCTATCGACAACAGGCGGTGTCAATATTTCCGCTCTATATCCGGATACGGGCAGGATGCATGAAATGCATGGAGAGTTTTCGTTCAGGTTCTGATTCGAGCAGCTGGCAAGCACGCATGCTATTCGTCGAAGCGTCTTCTCATTTGCGCTTACGATTGCTTTTCCGGACATTCCGCTGCTTGTAGCATAGTGGCAAGTTCCGTCCGGATTGAGCATTATGTCGGTGGAATCCGAAGGCATGTCCTTGAATAAACCGAGCAATTCATTTTCGCATTCTTCGAATATATCGCCCGAAGCTTTTGGAAACGCTTTTCGATAATCTCTATTCCCGACCATCTCTAAGCCTCTGCAGTTGTTCGAATGCGGGTTTGTTGAATTCGTTGTTTTGGGTCATGAATCCGTTCTTCTCCATTTTCACGAGCTTTTCGATTTTTGCATCTCGTATCGCTCGATCCTTAATCATGCTTTCGGTGATGTTTTCCACGCCCTCGTTCATCAATTCTGTTTTGGCTGCCTCCATTCTTCCCGGAGTGGCTCTGACTGTCACCTCGCCGTATCTTGCTCCGTTCGACTGCTTTGCATTGTCGTTCGCTATTCTCTCAGACGTTTCCGGAACGTTTTTGTTCTGCGCCGAATGCTGTTTTGCATCTGCGCCTGATGATGCTTTTCCTGCTTTGCCAGATGCATTAGGATTGGAAGCATTGCCCGACGGGGTTGGCATTCCGCCGGTAGGGGAATACGGTTGCGGCATTCTTTTGCCATCGTTTTTCTTGTTTCCCAAAATCGCAGGCAGGGCGGCGCCAAGCGCAGCTATGCCGCCTCCGATTGCGCCGGAAATCAATGAGCTGCCTGTTTTCTCGGTTTCGCCGTTCACGGCGTTTATCATGGCATTCGGCGCTTTTAGGATCAGAAAGAAGATCACCAATGTCATGAATATGCAGAAAATCACGGTGTTCGATGTGGAGGTTATCGAACCCTCCAGCTTTTCGACCGATTTCAACACTATGTTGGTAGCCATGTTCGCTATGAAGATTCCAGCGAAGAGCTTCATGCCTTGGAGAACCAGCGAGCGCATTATTTTCCTTATGCTCGAGATATTGAGTTCAGACAGCGTGCATACTGGAATCACTATGTATGCGGAAAGCAGGATTACGAACATTTCGGCATACCAGAATATTATCATCATCATTATGTACAAAAACGGCAACGAGATGATGAGCTCGCCTATGTTGACCGTCAGGTGGGGTATTAGCGTCGGAAGCGTGTATCCTCCTATGCGAACCTTTTCGATGCTGAGTATGTTTTTGCAAAAGGCAAGGGAGTCCAGCACATCGCTCGGCATGTATTCGAATATTTTCGAGGAAGTCGGATCTGCTCGCCTATATGCGGAGGATACGGCGTTTCCCATTGATGCGAACAAGTTTATCACGGCTCTTCCCATCAGCGGCATGACAGACAGGAAAGCCAGCGTGAAGACGAACACGATCAATTTCGAGACGGCGCGCTGGAAAACGCCTCCATTGCCCGATAGGAAGCTTTTTATTCCAAGTATCAAGCATTCGATGCATAGCAGAACCGCCAGCAATCTGCCGAGAAACGAATTGGAGCCGATAGGCAGAAAGGAAAGGTTCTTGTCGAGGAAATCCGCAGCGAAGCCTCTGCTTCCGCTTCTCGATATGAGTCCGGCTATGCTCGGCGACAGGCTCTCGTATATGCTTGTCAGAACATTGTCCGAGATGGCTCCGACTAACGTGAGAAAAGCGGAATTGCTTTCGCTTTCGGTCAGCGTTCCGTCGTTCAGCAGTTCCTCGAGCATTTGCGAAGCTTTTCTCTCGTTTTCCATTTTCGTCTTGTTGCTATCGCCTGTCAGAATGGACAATGGCGAGGAATATGCTGCGGTCGGAAGGAGAAGCAGCGATGCGACGAGCACGATGAATATCAGGGCGATCGGCAAACCTGGATTCTGAAGTTTTCGGAGGTTTCCTCTATGCATTGTTCATGAGCCTCTTTCTGATGGAATCCGGAGTGGTGAGGTATTCGAGCTGGCTTTGCATGTCGAAGTCAACTATGACGGCTGTGCCTTCCTGCAGGACAATGGGGTGAAAATCGGGGAGCGATGGCAGGATTTCGAGCAGATGTTCGCTCAATCCTATTTTGCGGTAGTTGTCCGCTTCGACTTTGTTCAACGCGCTTGCATCCTTGAATAGAATTCTTGTTTGCGAATTGCTCATGATGGTTTCGCAAATATGGGTGCCGACTATGTCTTGGAGGTTGGTGATGGAAAATACGACATCTGCGTTCTTTTTCCTAAGAGTTTTCATCCATTCCTCGAAGAAGGAAGCGAACAATTCGTTTTTCAGGACTTTCCAGCCTTCGTCTATTATGAGAAGAGTGGGCGAGGATTCGTTGAAGGCCCTTTCGAGCCTTGAGAGCAGATATACGAAAAAAGGCGCGGAGACATTTTTCTGAGATACGCCGTTTTGAAGGATTTTGTTAGTTTCTATCATCGTCAGCCGCCCGATTTTCTTCAGGCTGTCGCAGTCGCTGTCGAAAAGCGATTCGTATTCGCCGCCTGCGATATAAGGCGAAAGCGCGCTGAGAAGCGCGCTGGATTTGTTGCGTCCTCTTATGACGTGATATAGCATCGTAAGTGTCTCTTTTCCGTTTTCCAGGAGATGCAGCGCATTTGCGCATTCCTCTCGCTGTATTGCGGTGAAGGGGATTTCCTGCGAAAAGCAAATCGACCTTATGAACTCCAGACAGCCGGACATGTTGCTCCCGGCGTTTTCCAAGGGTTGGAATTTCGTGGTGTCGGCGAGCGGGTAATGAAAATCTCCGCCGTTTTCGCTTACCATTCTGTATGAAGACAGATCTCTGTCAATTATGATCACGCGCGATTGGGGGTATTTGAGCCATTGCGCGGCTAAAAGCGAAATCAGGGCCGATTTGCCGCTTCCGGTAGGACCTGTTATGAAAGTATGGCCTTTTCGACCTTCGCTTCCAGAAAGCGAGAAATGATAGACGCTGCCATCCGTGTTTCTGGCGTATATGAACGGAACGTCGCTTTTTGTCCTTTCCTTTAGCAAGGCGGAGTGCGGGCTTCCTTGCGATAGGGCGGTAAGATGCAGCATGTCGGCGAAGTTTTCGCTCAAGATAAAGAACGGATCGTACATCCTTTTGGCGCCTGCGATCATGGACAGGAAGCACAAGCTGTTGCCTATTCTCTCGCTTTTAAGCAGCAATCCTTGCTTCTGAAACGCTTTTTTCATGGCGGATATTCTGTTTTCCAGGTTATCCTCGCTGCTGTCGGCAAGACATATCGAAACCTGGCAAAGGCCTGATGTCCATCCTTTTTCGCTCATGGCAAACAGAGCTTCATCGCATTGCTTCTTTCCGACCAATGCGGAGCGGCTGAAATCATCGGATACATCTTCTTTCGCGATGTCGCTTCTTATGTATTTCATCACTGAAAAGAGAGAGTTCTTATATGCTTTCTTCTTGTGCTCGACGATTTTTTCGGATTCGGTCTTGTCGTAGCATTTGTATTTCACGACCATTCTGAATTCGCTATCTGTGTGAGCGCAGAAGCCGAACAAATCGGGCTGGGTGCAGGAAGGCAGGGCGGTTACCGTCAGGCAAGACACGTATTTTCTTTCTCGTGCGCCGATAGCAAGCGGCACGTTTCTCAAATCGTATTCTTCGCAAATCAGGCAATCCGAAACGGTCGCACGGCTTTTTGCGAATTTGATTTCGACTTCATTCAGATCCAAGGAGTATTTGAGAAAGCGCAGCAGTTTCTCGTACTTCAGGGCAAGGCAGGTGCAATCGGCATTGGCGAGAGCTATCGACAGCGACTGCATTGTTCGGCAGAACTCTTCGAAGTCCTCGTGCGTCACCACAGCGGATGGACTCGCGTTTCGCTTCACGATTGTCATGTAGAGGTCGTTAGAGTAGCAATTGTATCCGCCGAATGATTCTTTCCTGCGCCTTTCTATCTCCCTTGCGCTTCCGGTCATGCTGTTTTCGCAGGATGCGTATTCGAAGTTTTTCCTCATCCTTCGCCATTCGAAGTTGATTTCATATCCGGCTCTTAATGTCGGGATGAAGGAGGAGAGCGCGTTTCTTCTTCGTATTGCCGTATCGTAGAGGAGGTATATGTCGTTGGCTTCGAGCTTTATGCATGCCATGAGGCTGCCGTCTGATTGCTGAAGCACGCTGCCTTGGAATTCCCGTCCGGCAACCGATAGGGATGCAAGCTCCTTGTCGTCGAGAATTTCGTTATAGCATATTTCGTTTTTTATTATCTCATGGCAGGATCGCATGTTCTTCTCCGGGAAGTTTCATGATGAGCTTGATTATTTCCACCCATTCCCTTTCCCGCATGTTCAGCATAGCTATCGTCAGGTGGAGGGCGAGCATGAAGGCGACAATCCAATAAGCGTGGATGACGAAAAGGGCGA
>DMKZ01000134.1 GCA_003454065.1 Spirochaetaceae bacterium | reverse complement strand
CCGCAGCCCTTAAAAGCCAAGCAAGCGCCTTCGAACGATCCTTTTGCGTTCCGAAGCCTTCATAGCACATGAGTCCGAGCCTGTCGAATACGGAATAGGAACCGGCATCCGCCGCCCTGGACAGCCAATCGAATGACTTGGCATAATCCTGCCCGACCCCATCGCCGGAATAATACATCTCTCCTACGGCGGCCATAGCGTCCGCAATGCCTGCCTCAGCAGCCTGATGCAGCCATTTGAATGCTTCCGCACGGTTCATACCAACGCCTATTCCGTTGTAATACATGCGGCCTATTTCATACATAGCAAGCGGATGACCCATTTCAGCAGCCTTGCCGTACGATTCGAAAGCCGCAGAATAATCCCTGGAAACACCCAATCCTTGAGAACTCCTTCTGCCCGCTTCGTAAAAATCGTCGGCAGTCCGACCATCACAAGATGAGAAACCGAATAAAATCAAAAGCGATAGAGCAATAGCAACGCCCATCTTCCTACTAAAGCACATAACGGCTTTATTCTATTATAATGATGAACTATTTTCAAGACACAACCATTATGCGCCATTATACCGTTTCGACATGCGAGGAATGGGGCTCGAGCTCGAATCTGAACGCTCTCCCGTCGTAATTGAAGTCCAAAATCGCAATTCCATCGCTGCAATTAAGGCAAACGATGACCGATCCGGATGGGCTTTCTCTGGCAAAGACATATTGCTGATTCCTAAGCAGCAGCTCCCTATAGCTTCCGGTTTGCAAGGCTTCGCGCTCCCTTTTCAATTTGGCAAGCGCAGCGATATGCTCCTGAATACCGATTCCCGCGCCTTCAAGCGATTCGAGTTCCAATCTGGGTCTGATGGCGTCATCGCCGCCAGCGCATTTGCGTTTCTCCGCCTCAATGCCGAATTCGCTGCCATAATAAATCGCAGGAACGCCTATCATTGTGAAAAGAAGCGTATAGCAATTCTTCACATCCCTTTTATCTTTCAATAAGGTGGCTATGCGGCTGACATCATGATTATCGAGAAAATTATACAATAGTCTGCCTTTGTAAATCCCATAGGCGCCGGATTGCCTGTTGAAAGCATAGGCGATTTCAAAATAGTTCTTGTCATTGTGACTGGAGTAAATCCCCTTCCAGCATTCGTAATTGGTCGCCGAATCAAGCAGACCATCGCCCATCCAAAGGCTGTAGTCGCCATGTATCAGCTCGCCCATCAGCCAAAAATCAGGCTTTAGCTCCCGAACCACTCCCTTTAGCTTGCCAATGAATCCTTTTCCAATGCAATTCGCCGCATCAACCCTTATTCCGTCTATGTCAAAGTCCCTGATCCACATGCGAACGGCATCGAAAATATGCCTGCAGACGTCCTCGTTCCAAAGATTGAGCTTCACGAGCTCCCAATGCCCTTCCCAATTCCCATAGGAAAACGGATCGCCCAAAGGGCTTTGCCTTCCAAAATCCACGTCGGCGAACCAATTCTTGTACGGCGAATCCCATTTCTTTTCCAGAAGATCCTTGAACGCCCAGAAATCCCTGCCGACATGATTGAAGACCCCATCGACTATGATTCGAAAACCCATAGCCTTGAACCCGTCGAATACTTTTTTGAAATCCTCCTTGGTTCCAAGCCTGCAATCCGTATCATAGTAATCTGCAACATCGTAGCCGTGAGTCGAGGATTGGAAAAAGGGATTCAGCAAAATGGCGTTGCATCCGAGCCCCTTTATATGCCCCGCCCATTTCAGCAAATCAAGTATCCTCGGAGTGCGGTTCCCGTCGTTTGTTTTGGGAGCTCCGCAAAACCCAAGCGGATATATGTTGTAAACCACTGCGCTATTTACCCAAGTCTTTTCCATGTTCATCAATTCCCTTCTATTAACTACGATATATAACAATAGTTATTATACGCTATTAAACAAATTAACTATAGAACAACAGATTTCGAACGAATTAAATCACTATTTCCTTCCATTCGGATATGTTCCTGTCCTTGACAGAGAAGCTGATTCCAAGAAGATGAACCCTACGCTCAGCTTTCCAAACGTCGTATTGTGCATGGTATTCCTTGCCGCGTATCTGCATCAACGCCTCGTCCGCCGTTCTATCCGCCTTGAACTCTATCACATATATGTGGCTTTTAGCTTTCATAACAGCGTCCGCCCTGCCCTTGCTGGAGGACACTTCGGCATCGATGTCGGCGCCGATTGACTTCATCATAGAAGGCCATGTGATAGGAATGCTCCCTGAGGCCTGAAGCGATCCCGTAAGGAACGCTGGCGTATATTCCACGAATCACATTCATTGGGAAAAACCAGCTTGAACGCCTGGCCGCCCGGAAGCGATTCGCCCATGGTAAGATAGCCGGACTGGTAGAGAAGCGAATTGACCAAATCTGGGCTTATGTCCGACCCTGTCATCTCGATAATGTCATAGCTGGAAACCAGCGATTTCGTCACAGGACACTTAAGGTCGGCTACTATATTGAAATTCGCCCTTTTAGCCGCATCAACAACCAATTTGGCATTGCCGCCGGTATCGGCCCAGAAGCTATCGAAATCCTTGCCCCCTTTAGCAAAAAACATTCCCACTGAAACCGGATTATAGACTTTCTCGCTATCAATTGCGAAACGGTAGCCATCATATTTAACCTTAAACCTGTCCAAATAATCGTTTTTGGAAAGCGAAGTCCTTGCCAATCCCGCTTCTATCATATCGGCGAAATTAGCTTCCAGCTCCTTCTGGGTGTATCCGAACATAGATGAATAGCTCTCGTCCATGGAGATGTCGAAAAGGTTGTTCATCGACGAGAATATGCTGACCTTGGCGTATCTGGTCACCCCGGTGATGAAAACGAAGCGCAGGCATTCGGCCATCGCCCTGATGACCTCGAAGAAGCATCGGATGACGTTTCTCATGCCCTCGGCTTCACCTGTGAACACGTTATCCGACAGCGGCTTGTCGTATTCGTCAACCAGGATGACGCATTTCCATTTTTC
>DMKZ01000057.1 GCA_003454065.1 Spirochaetaceae bacterium | reverse complement strand
ATCGGTATAGAAGATATCGCGGAAGCACTCGTCAATCCTGCCCATCACATTCCATCTCCACAGGAAGCACTGCGCATTTCCCGCCGCGCACTCCGCCTTGAGCGTAGCATCATCAAAAACCTTTATCTTAATATCAACACCTATTTTCCTCAAATTGTCCTGGATTATTTGAGCAACGCTCCTATACGGATCCGATGATGAAATATACATATCTGCAGTAACGCCATCGGGATACGCGGATTCCTGAAGAAGTTTCTTCGCCCTCTCCACATCAAACTTGTAGCCGTCTATCTCATCATTGTCGAGGAAAGACCAATTTCCCCTGTTCAAAACGGTGGTCTGCCATTTCGCCCTGCCTCCGAACAATGACATGACAATGAAATTCCTATCTATGGCGCAAGACACCGCCCTTCTCAATACGACATCATCGAAAGGAGGCTTGGATACGTTGAATCCCATATAGAAAAGCCTAGAACCGTCTCTTTTGAATACAACCAGATTGTCATCATCCTCCAAAAAGCGCAAGTCAGCCGCAGCAGGATCGATGCACACGTCTATTTCACCGTTCTGCAAAGCAATCGCCCTCTGCGAAGCCTCATACATCGGCTTGAAGATTATGCGGTCCGCAACTCCGGGCTCGTCGCCCCAATAATTCTCAACTCTTTCGAAAACAACCCTCTCACCGCGTTTCCATTCCTTAAATTTATATCTGCCGCTGCCTATAAGCCACGGCTCCTTGTTGTCCGGATCATCATACGCCTTCCTGCTCTGAACGGAAAGTCCTCTGGCATTCAAAGTGTAAAGGAAATCGTTATCCACATTCCTAAGCGTTATGACCACCGTATATTTTCCCGTAGCCTCGACTTTCTCGACATTCGAAAGCACGCCGCTCCACAAGCTGATCGAAGGATCGTGACTCATGGCCCTTTCAAGCGTGAACACCACATCATCCGCGGTTACAGGGTCGCCTGTGGAAAACTTCGCTCTTCTGTCCAAGGAAAGCTCCAAATGCTTTTGATCGAACCATCTCCATGACTGCGCGAGCATGGGAATTATCTCCATGGTATCATGATTTGCAGATAAAAGCGCCGTATGCGTCAGCGCAAGGCAATTCTGATTTATCTGATCATTCTGCAGGAGCGGATTGAGCTGATTTATATCCTGCGCGGTAGCAATCACAAGGTCATTCTTCACCTTATGCGACACCTTCTCCAAATCAACTTCCCCTACGATCTCGCGAACCTGCTCCTTTTTCTTCGAACACGAAACGAAGAGCGCGGCTGCGACAAACAAAAGCGCGGCCGAAACGATTCCGAAAAGCAACGCCCTCGACAGCTTCATGCTGTTTCTACTCTTTTCTCTTGCTTCACCCATAAGTTCTCCTATAAGACTGGCGATTATAGCACAGATGCGCAATTTTGAAAACCTGCCGTTTGAAAAGACTCGTGGATTTCCGAGATGAAAAACCGGCGCAAAGAGGCTACCTTTCCAACACCCTCAAATCATCGTCAATCCAAACATTGACGGTATGTTTCCTCGCAGGCTCCGCTTTTTCCCACGACCTGCTATATTCGAAGTGCAGCCTGTCATCGCCCTTTTCGATTCCTTCGAAGCTAAAGACGAATGTCCCAGGCGCACCTACGAGCCCTTCGCTGCCTGACCTGACCGCATGTTCCGAAGCCACGAGTTTCACCCTGTTGTTGTCGCTGCCCTTGAATACCCAACCATACCCCGTAGTCGGATTGCCATCCAAGAGCACCCTCATCACAACCCGATTGGAAACCTTGCTGACGCACGAAAGCGAAAGCAAGGAAAAAGACAAAAGCATCACCATTCTTTTCATAAAACACCTTCATATCAGCATAATCCTTTTTCGCTTTGCAATCAAATGCGGAAAGCCAAGGCAGTCGCCCGTTCTTGAAAAAAGCGAATGGATTCACGTAATATATAGCCAAGCGAGGCTGCTTTAAGGAAACTGCTGCAATGGGAACATATCTGAATCCGACGAACGATAATTTCAGAGAGGATGCATACGACGGGAAATACGTGGATAAGACCGGCATGCTTGCAATTATGGACAAACGGATCGGCACGAAAAGGAAGTTCGCATGCGTATCGCGACCTCGTCGCTTCGGAAAGACAATGGCTGGAAACATGCTGTCCGCCTACTACCTGCTGCAAATGCGACTCCTCAGCGCTGTTCAATGAATTGAAAATCTCAAGCGGTCCATCCTGTTCTTCGCATCTGAACAAATACGATGTGCTCAAACTCGATATGATAGATTTCTGCTTGGGAGCAGAAGAGGATTCCATAGAAAGGATGGAAAAAAACTATCATGAAGGAATTCCGAGATGAGTATGCGGACGAGAACTTCGCGACATGCGAAAACGTTGCAGTATGCATGAGGCTTGCCTTCAAAAAGACCGGTATCAGATTTGTCGTGATAATCGATGAATACAATCTGCTGGTGCTGGATGCGAATACGTCGCAAAAGCTTCTTGACAGATATTTGAGATTCCTGAGCGAAATGTTCAAAAGCGCTTCTTCCTCCCCTTGCCTGGCCTTGGCATATCTTACCGGAATACTTCCGATGATAAAGGAAAAAGCCCAATCAAAACTCAATAATTTCGAAGAATCCACGATGATCGATCCGAGAGATCTTGCCGACTGCATAGGTTTCACCGACGAAGAAGTTTCAAAGCTGTGCAAAGAATACGGCATAAATTATGACGAATGCAAGATCGAAACGGCATGATGTTCCGAGGAAACTGAGAACGGAACAGTGTTAAGACTATTCCTCTTCATACCGCACGCAACCCAATCAATAGAAATCAATAGTCCAAATGCGATTGGTGCGAAGAAAATTCTTAATCGCACGCTTTTCACCCGTATTGAAAAAGTCAGTCAGCAGCTCAGCAAATGAGAGAACGTCTTTTTCTTTTATTTCCAAAACGCCCATGCCTCTTCGAGTCAGAAGATAATTCGCACCCAAAAGCGCTGTCCTCTTGTTGCCATCCCAAAACACCTGCTTGCGAATCAAATACAGAAAAAGATCCAAAGCCCTGCTCAGCTCATCGGCAGCGTTCCCTTCGAAAATTCCGGCAAGCTCTGCAAGAACCTCGTCTTCCCTTATCATCGGCGGCTCATAATCCGTTCCGCTTATGCCGGTTCTTCCTGTGCGCAAAACTCCGCTTTCAATAGCCTCATCAAGAGCGATGTGATAATTGAATTTTTTCAGCAAATCCAAATTCAATTCATCCGTCAGGACATGCTTGAAAAACTCCTGCAGGGCGCGTTTCATCCCGAGGATGGCGCAAATGTCATCGATTTTCACATCGGAAACATTAATGCCCTTGAGTATCACTTCAGTCTTCGAGAAGGTGATGTTTCTGCCTTCCATCCTGAGACCAGTATAAACCATTCCTACGAAATGCTTCTTCGAAAGAGCTATATTCTGCTCAATCGTCAACGCTTTCCTGTTGATTGCTATCCCATCTTTTTTGCTTATGCCGATTCCGATGCTCATTTCATTTCGATTATAGCACTTATCGACGGTTTATTCCATTGCATGCCAATTAAAGCATCCTCCGGCATCAATTTAAAAAATTCCTCATTTGAAGTATAGTTATCAGCATGAAACAAGTCACAGTAGCGATAATCGGCCGGCCTTCGTCGGGCAAAAGCACATTCGTCAACACGATAACGGAAAACAAGGTCAGCATAGTATCATCCGTGCCGCAAAGCACGCTTTCCATGGTGAAAGGCATATACGAGAATTCCGGCATGCGCTTCGTATTCCTCGACACGCCGGGATTGTATGACAGCGATGCCTCATTCAACAAGCTGCTGCGAAAGCAAAGCCTGAACGCCATAAGGGAATGCGATTGCCTGCTTTATGTGATCGACGGCAAGGACAAGATAAAAACCGAGGAGGAAAAAGTCGCATTCTATGCCAGAACGTCAAACAAGCCGATAGTGATCCTGATAAACAAAAGCGATATTTTGGGCGATGAAGACGTAAAAAGAGCCAAAGGCTTCATATCAAAGACGTTGCCTGGCATAGATCGGATCTTCATAGGCTCCGCTAAAGAAGACATAGGGCTCGATGATGTTCTGAAAGCCCTATCCCAATACGGCAAGGATGCGCAGATCGATCCTGATGGAAAATCGGATTCGGAAAGCTCCACTGCCGACGAATTCAATGACCCGATAACTTTCACAGAAGCATCCGTGGAATTTCGAATTTCGGAAATCATACGCGAAGCAGCATTTCGGAATCTGATGGAGGAAATACCGCACGCTGTCTGCGTGATTTGCGACGACATAAGCGAATCGGGCGGAAACGTTGTCATACGAGCAACCTTGTATTGCGAAAAGGAAAGCCAAAAAGGAATAATAATC
>DMKZ01000101.1 GCA_003454065.1 Spirochaetaceae bacterium | reverse complement strand
GATAAGAATTCAAACAATTATTCTTTGGATTCTCTTCCATACATATTCAACGATCCTCACAGAATAAATAAGAAAATTGACATTAAGAAAATGACATTTGGATCAAAGATAGATAAGTCAACACCCAAACGGGAAGAACTCTTCACTGTTTGCAATATCGTTTCTCCAGAGATTATCGAATTGAATGGCGGTTTGAAGATAAGGCTTATAGGCATAAAAGAAAAATCCCAGCATATTGAGGAGGCTGTGAATTATCTTAAGAAGTTATTTGAAAAGCAGCGGGTCTATTTGAAGTATGATAATATAAAACATGATGAAAACGATAATCTTTTATGCTATGTCTATTTACCGAATAAAACATTTGTTAACCGGCATTTATTAAAAACCAATTTCGTTTCGGTTGATGTATCTTACGATTACAGAGTAAAAAACAAGTTTGTTAAGGAGTTCCTGAATAATGGCTAAGGAATGGATATTGAATAGTGCGATGAATAGGTATCAACTGAATTTCAAGAGAAACGTCGGGGCTACTTCGGAAGAAATTAGAAAATGCTCGCCTGCTTCGATAGAGGAGTGGAGAGAGTATTATTATTCTAATGTTCGCTCGGAAGATCACATTGCTGATTTGGGAAGGAAGCTGTATGTTAAGATTTCTGAGGTTTTATCTGCAGAATTGAATGATATAACAGAAGATGATTGCATTGATTATATGAAGCAGCTGGTGATTGATAGGACGTATGATGGGTATGTACGTGAGATAAACACTATCTACGGTCAATTGGAAGAATTGTTGGGATTGAAAATACTACCAGCTACAGATGTTCAAGATAGATTGTATAATGTTGATTTTTACATAGAAGTCAACGGTAAGAAAATAGGATTGCAAATAAAACCTATAAACAATGGAATTCAGATTCCGGAGCTATATAAAGAGCAGAAGATTCAAAAGGAATCGCACATTAAATGGCAATCTGAATTTGGAGGCAAAGTTTTCTATATTTTTTCTGCAAAAGTCGAAGGGAAGAAAATAATAAAGAATAACGAAGTCGTAGATGAGATAAAATCAGAAATAGATAGGTTAAGAAAATAGAACATTTGCAAGACCGTAGCTGATGCTCGGTCTTCTGCGTTAGAAATGTCATGCTTGATGCATGCGATGCGATAGCGTAGTTTTATGTGTTGTCAATGCGTAAATTGGCGACAAGGCTCTCTTTGTTGCAATTATCTACAATGGCAGGACTTTCCCATTTTGATTTTGTTTGGATTCGGCTTATTTATGACGCTCGTCATTTTCCATTGCACCAGGCATGGAGCATGATTGCGGTAGCGCAGCTGACGGAGATGGAGCCTTTGCACCCGAACATGGGTATGCTTATCTTGGCTGATGACATTTCAAGCAATTCGCGCGAGATTCCGAACTCCTCGTTGCCGACTACTGCGATGCCGGCGCTTGGGAATTCGAATTCGTCGATGCTCGCGCCTCCGCATTCGAGGGCGAATATCGGGAGAGATAGGGATTTTATGTATTCCAGACCGATGCTTCGGTCGGAAAAGGTTCTGCAATTGACGATTCCATCGGTTCTGCATGCGGCTCTGCGCGCATTCGGGTGATCGGGAGAAAGATGTTGCGACAGAAGTATGATTTCCTTTACCATGAAGCTTTCGCTGCTTCTCGTTATCGAGCCTAGATTATAGGGGCTGCGAACATCATCGAGAACCACATACCTTTCCCTTACGGTTCTTTTTTCGGGACAAAGGGTGTCGTTATCGGATAGGAAGTCCAAGTCGGCGTTCATCCTTCCGGTTTTCATATCCAGATAGTCTTTCAATACCAGCAGACCTTCGCTTTGCAGCCTGTTTTCAATTGATTCATGAATGATGGAATCTTCAGGAAATTCATCGGATATGCGTTTGAAGATTTCATCTATGAATTGCTTGTCGAGCGAAATATGGCCTGACATCTGCTGGCTTATCAGGAGCGACGCCTTTTTGTATAATGTTTGGTTCTTCAGCGCCTTGAATCTGTCGATGCTTATCATTCTTTTTCAGTGTTTGCTCCCGTTCGGTCAATATCGCTTTTATTATCGCTTTTGCAATATGCGACAACGCAGAATTCGCCTTTTATCGCTTGTCTTTTCGACAGCTCCTCTGCGATTTTTCCGGCTGTGCCGATTATCGTTTCCTCGTGGATTTTCGTCAGTTCGCGTGCGATCATAATGCGCCTTTGCGGTTCGATTTCGCCGATAGCCTGCAAAAGCCTTACTATCCTGAACGGCGATTCGTATAGGACGAATGCCGTTTCAAGCTTCAGAAGCTCTGACAGTCGTCTTTTCATCTTGCCGTCGCTTTTCGGGAGAAATCCTTCGAAAAGCCATGACTTTCCTGCGTTGCCGGCTATCGACATCGCGCAAACGGCGGCGTTTGCGCCGGGAATCGGAACGATCTTGTGCTTTGTCTTCTGTATTTTATCTACCACCCTAGCTCCTGGATCGCTTATGCAGGGAGTGCCTGCATCGGTGACAAGGGCTACGTCGTTTCCTTCGTCCAGCAATTTGGATATGCCGTTTTTCGAATTCTCCTCGTTTATGGCGCTGCAGGATATCAGTCGCTTGCCCGTTATCGAATAGGCATCGAGCAGTTTTCTGGTGGTTCTGGTATCTTCGCAAGCAATGATACCAGCGGCCTTCAGGGTTTCGACCGCTCTGTATGTCATGTCATGAAGGTTGCCGATAGGGGTTGCTACTATGTAGAGTGTGGACATTTTTTCGAAAGAACCTCATTTGTTTTCAAGCGTTCTCAAAAGCCTGCCGCCATAGAGAACGCCTTTCGATCACTTGCCGTATTTCGACAAGGCGATTTTCAGAAGCCGAATGGCCCTTGCAAGCTTTTTCTCCTCAAGCACGCATGCTATTCTGATTTCGTTCCTGCCTTTGCCTTCGGTTGCATAGAAGCATCTGCCG
>DMKZ01000142.1:3182-4077 GCA_003454065.1 Spirochaetaceae bacterium | reverse complement strand
ACAGGCTCGCTCCGAAGAACAAGTTCCCTGCGGCGGTGAATGACACCTATGCTGTTTACAAGTGGCTTATGGATGATGATGTCGCTGATTGCTATGGGCTTGATAATTCGAATGTGATTTTCCTCGGCGACAGTTCCGGCGGCAACCTCATTTCCGGTTTGACAATCAGAATAGCGGAGAACAAGGAGAGAAAGGCCCGCGGCGTTCTGCTTCTATATCCTTCGGTGGATGTTACCGAAAGGCTGAATTATTCCAGAATAGTGTTTTCAGGCATAGAGGATCCGAACAGATATTATGTTACGAGTTTGGCATATCTTAACTATGTCATGGATGCGTATTTGGAGAATGCGGAGGATGCTTACAAGCCGTATGCATCGCCGCTTGTCATGCTTCAGGGACTCATGCAGGTTAAGGGATGGGATAACCCCATGAAGAAGTATGCTGCCAAGCTTGATCTTCCCTTGGATTTGCCTGAACATCTGATTGCGATTCCGGAAGTCGATTCGCTCAAGGATGAAGGCAAATCGTATTTCGCTTTGCTGAAAGCATTCGGCGTCAAGGCGGAAATGAAGGAGTATTCCGGCATGTTCCATGGTTTTCTGATGACTAATGCTTTTGTTGGAAAATCCCGTGAATGCCTTGATGATTGCGTCTCCTTCATAAATAGGGTCTTGGAGCCCTACAGGCCGAAGGATGTGACATATTCCGAAACGTTCGAGGTTTCCACCGTTCCGGTTGAATGATTCGATCGCAGTCGCCTGTCATGATGGAAAAGGTTTTTTATGCGGAAAGCCCCGATGCGCTCGCACCGGTTGCGGAGTTTGTATCCGAGCATGTCCGCAAAGGCATGGCAATCGCTCTTTCCGGCTCCTTAGGCTCCGGAAAAACCGAATGG
>DMKZ01000142.1:0-3126 GCA_003454065.1 Spirochaetaceae bacterium | reverse complement strand
CCCGCCGCTTTCTGCATTTCAAGGGGATTTCACGCCCTGTCGTATCACCAACGTTCATATATTACGAATCATACCCCTCTGACGATGGCGATGTCGTCTATTACCACTTCGATTTGTACCGCATATCATCCGAAGATGAGTTTTTCATGCTCGGCGGCGAGGAGATAATGCAAGACGAGAATGCGATATGCCTGATCGAATGGCCTGAAAGCATAAGCGGTCTGTTTGCGGATGACAGGACCATCAGAATGTATTTCGAAATGGAAGACGACGGCAAGACTCGGAAAGTGACGGTCAGGGTGCCTTGAGGAATTGTTATATTTTGGAGGACGACGCATGAAGCAAGCGACTAATAATTTGTTTGCACTATTTGCATTGATGGCGATTGCTGCCGGCTTTATCGGTTGCGGTACGGAGGCAAACGCGCCGCCAGCCAAAGCGAAGCAGGGCAATACGAACAATGAAAGCGCATCAGGGACAGAAAGCTCGCTCGGCTGGACGGAAGCCGATGCTTATGCTTTTTTCGACCGTTCCATTGAAGGAATCTCAATTGCGGAGGTTCCGGCTTTTGCTGCCGATGACGTGCTGAGCGTGGATTTGTCCGAATCGACCGTATCGGAAGGTTCGAATCCTGCGATGCGCATTCCTGATGCCAGTCATAAGCTTTCAATCTGCTCGAACCGTTTGAATGTATTTCAGACCGAAGGGCAGATATGCTTCAAAGGCGATGAAACTGGGGATGAATCGAACAGGGAATATAAGGGAAATTTGCAGATCAACCTGACAGGAACCGCATCGAAAGGCATCTATATAAGCGTCAAGAATTCGGTGAAAATAAGAATCGTTCTGAGCGGCTGCAAGATAAACAGCGGCAATTATCCTTGCATTTGCAATGACGGCAGAGCCGAATTGCATATTGACGTTCTCGACGGCACTGCGAATTATCTGAACGACGGTAGAAGATTCGCCACCGGCTATAGCGAGTACGAGGGGCTTGAGTTCTATTCCCAGTCGTTTTCAGGAAGCAAAATCGGCAAAGCCAAGCAGACTGTTCGTTGGGCCAAAGGCGATAACAGCAAAGGGACGCTTTTCACCAAGGGAAACCTTTATTTCACTGGTAAGGGAACTCTGAATGTCAGCGAGAGCTACAAGCACGCCATAGTTTCAAGCAAAGGATTCGTTCGCTTGCTTGACAGGACGACAATTAATATAAAGACAAGAGGCAGAAACGGTTTTCACGTCGCAAACGCCTTCGTGATGGACGATGGCATAGTCACGATCAATGGGCTCGGCGAGTATAAGGACAACGAAAGCAAGGGCATAGTTGTAGAGGGGTACGATGAAGAGGCTTCGGGTCATAATGCCGGCTTCATAATCATAAAGGGCGGAAAATTGGATTTGCATACCGTCTCCAAAGCGATTTCGGCCAAATGGGAAACATCGGAGGATCGCTCCAAAGCCGGCAGGGCCAACGGTTGGAAGCCTTCCGCTTTCGTATTGATCACGGGCGGCGACATCAAAATAAAGACGACTGGAGCGCCTTATGAGAACACATCGAGCCAGACGGTTATAGATGCCGATGGCGTCAGCAAGGTCGAGAGCAGCGCTTCGCTTTTTCCGGAGGGCATAGAAGGCAAGGACAACGTCTATATATACGG
The DNA here is from genome assembly GCA_003454065.1 of Spirochaetaceae bacterium. The sequence goes on along the minus strand of DMKZ01000142.1, from coordinate 1,468 downwards.
CGGCAACATCGAATGCGAAACGACGGATGATTGCATAGGCGTAAGCTCCGAGGCCGGTGTTTTGGAAATAGGCGGCGGAACGATTCATGCTCATAGCATCAGCAACGATTGCATCGATTCCAATGGGAAAATCAGGATTTCGGGCGGCACTATAGTCGCTTACTCGACCGTAAATCCCGAATACGCCTTCGATTGCGATCAGAACGAGTTTTCCATAACCGGCGGGACATTGATAGGCATAGGCACATCGAAGTACTCCAAGCCATGGCCGGAAAAATGCAGCCAGGGCGTAATAGCGCTTTCCGGCGGCTCGTTGCCGAAATCCGGCGAAGTGCTAGCCGTCAAGGACTCTGACGGATCGGTGAGATTCGCCTGCAAAATGCCAGTGGCGACCAGACCGGATTTCATAGCGGTTCTTTCTTCGCCCGAATTGAAGAAGGGCGGAGCGTATTTCGTCGTTTCCGGCGCATTGGCAGAAGGCGGAGATGCTTTCCGCGGGATCTGGACGGATATGCCGTCTGTCAGCGGCGGCCGAATAGTCGAGAGCGGAATATCATTTTCGGATTCGTTCGTTCATGTTCAAAAGAGCGTCAAAAGCAACGATTACCAAAGCGCGATCAGGCCCATATCTCCCGGACTCGGCGGCATTGGCGGAAAATCTCCCATATAGAACGAACGGTCTTGCCGTTTGCCGTGGCAAAATCCTTTCGGCAGGGAATATGTAGCATGCTTTTGAAAAAAACGGACGAAAATGAGAAAATAGGCCTATGATAGTCATACCGGTATATAAAACGATAATCATGTCGGATGCAACGCTTTTCTTTCAAATAGAGCAGCTTCGCAAGGCATCGGGAGGAAAGGGCGTTTCCGTCAACGAGAAAGTCGTGCTGATCGTGGCGAAGGATAAGGAATCCAGCATCGATTTCAAAGACGACGGTTTTTATCCCATCGGGCTTTCGGGCATAATAACCGACTTGAACCATCACGGCTATGCGACCATTCGCACGCAATACAGGGTTAATTTGGAAAACGTTTTCGTCCAGCCGGATAGGACCATACAGCTGGTTGTTTCCAAAAGAAATGATGTGCAGGATCTTCCCGAAGACATTGAGGCGGAGAAGCTCAAGGACTTGAAGAGCGAAATGAAAAGGTTTTCCGACGGCTTCGAATTCGCGGATTCTGCGAAGCTGATGATAGAGCAGATCGATTCCATAGGCGCCGCCGCATGCGTGATGTCGTACATAATCACCAATTCCAATGAGGAGTGTTATGCGATTCTATCCGAGGACAGCGTCCGAAAGCGAACCGGGATGGTCGAGAAGATGCTGTATGAATACATGGAGGTCGGACGCATTGCTAAGGAAGCGATGACCTCTCAGCAGCGCGAATATCAGCAGCAATATAGGGAAGCGGCTATAAAGCGTCAGATGGAGCATCTTCAGAAAGAGCTTGATGAGATGCATCCTGA
>DMKZ01000090.1 GCA_003454065.1 Spirochaetaceae bacterium | reverse complement strand
AGGAATCCCTGGTATACCTGCTGGGCGATGGATATGAGGTATATCTTCCTGGCGAATATGGCGACAAGCTCATGGACCGAGCCATCCCGGTATAGCTTTATGAGCACCGTGGAGGCGATATCCAAAAGAAGGCAGAGGATGCAGGTGGAGATGGCGCCGTAGAATCTTTTGCGGTTCGCGGAGTCAAGCCGCTTCTCGCTCATGAAAATGATGAGGAGGACGAGCAGCATCGCTAGACTGCAGCATTGCAATTCGATATTCATTTTGGCTGTTAATGGATATGGATCGTGCCCATATCAGGCACGTATGATTGTTATGCTTTAGTTTACTTCGAAGCAGGCTGTTTTGGATATACAAAAATAAGCATTCCCACTACATTTTTATGCGCTTTTCATCGAGACTTTATGGATTGCGGAAGCCATCCATATTTTTTAACGCGGCAAAGTATTTGGGCCAGCCATCTTTGCCACGTTAAAAAAGGTTCGCGCGGATGGTTTCTCCATCGAAAAAGCTAAAAGATAAGGTCGTCGGTCTGCGCTTTCAATTTGGAAATCGCGGCTTTGTAGATGAACCGGAAGCCTTCATCGGGCAAGTATTTCCTGCATATGCGGTTGGAAGACACGCGGATAATCCCGAATGGGTTGGACAAATCGACGATGACCTTTCGGTCTTTGAGCAACGCTTTGGTTTCTTTCTCTTCCAGATAACGATCGACGGCGACGAACGAAGCGCCTTCTTTGATTTTGAAATATCCGAGGATGCCGTCGATCAATATCGGCTCAAACGCCTTGCTATGAAGAATGTATTGGGAGAAAGGCGCGAAGTTCGATTCCTTCCGAAACGCATCGACGGGAACGCCGAATAGGACCGATAATTTCGTCAAATTGGAGAAGGAACCGCCCAGCAAAGCGGAATTGGAGGAATTGTATACATTCAATATCGGCGTTTTGATGCCGGTCAAATAGCCGATTTCGGGGATGGAGAGGCCCGCCTCGTTCCGCAGCGCCTTCAAAGCGCTCCTTCCGCTTTCAAGCTCGAGGTAATGCTCCAGAAAGCGCGCCGGATGCATTTGGTGGAACACCTCGAATGCGCCCACCGCTTCCTTCAGGGGCATGATGATGAGGATCCGCTTTAAGGGTATCCCGAGGTTCATCATGACGTTCATGACGGAAAGCCCCGCCCAATAATAGTCGTCGACGTAATTCAAAGAGCTGTCATAGATGACTTCTTTTTTGAACACCTCTTTGGTGATGCTTTCGAAGGAAAGGGTCATGAAATCGTCGATGTCGTTTTTCTCGAAGCAGTCGAAAAACGGCGATCTGACGATCGTGTCGTTGATGTAATCTATCAGCAGTCCGGCATGATGGAGCTTCGCGATGAGCAAAGCGAACTTCTCCTTTACCAAAGATGCCTCGAAAAGCCTAATCCCCATACTTCCTTACCAAATCCCTGATGAATGTGTTCGTATCCTTGTCCTTCTTTTTCATTTCGCGGTATTCCGAGAGCGTTCTTTTTTGGAACGATTCATAATCCGATGCGTGGCCGAACCGATCCGCCTTAATGAGCTTAAGCCTGCCGAATGCTTTCTTAGAGATCGCCGCATATTGCAAGCCGAGCTTCCCTATCCTCATCGCCTCGGTGAGGACCTCGAAAGAGAGCTCGTTGGCGACGAACGCCTTCGAATAATTGAAATACGAATCGTCGGCCCGATATCCGATGATGAGGTCTACGGAATCCAAATCGATGGGGAATTTCCTGTTCAGCCACTCAATGCGGCCTTGGAGCCTTTCCCTTTCCGCGAAATCGAAACGGTGCTTGACCAATATGGAAATCCACTTCAGGACGTTTTCCTCGCCGCAATCATCGAGCTTCAAGATGTTGAGCCCATCGATATCGAATTCAAACGTCAAGACGTAGCCGCCCTCTTCGGCTTTCGTGGCCCAAAGCTTCGCCAGATCATAGGAGGCGGTCATATAAAAGCCAAGGCCGTAGTCATTGTTGGCTTTTCCTGCGCCAAACGTCGGCGAGGTAAACAACGTTTCCGAGCCGTAATAGAGTTTCATGACAATATTCTTATACATGTTTTACTAAAATTTTGCTAGTCCTTTATTGTCTTTTCAGTATATATGGACAAAATCTACCAAAAATATGCGAATAGATTATCAATATATTATGTAACGCCTATCTATGAAAAGGGCAGTCGAGTGATACAACCATTAAACCAACAACGATGCCATTGTCTGCCAAAAAAAAGAGCATCCCCGCTGGCAAGCGGTTCCGCTCTCCTTGCAATGGGTTAGGGCAATCTTATTCGGCTACGAAGATTACTCCCGGATTCTCGGAAAGAGTGAGGCATCGCACACCATCGTCGTTGATGTAGAAACGCCCATCGACGTGTATCTGCTGCTCGAGGTCTTCGTTCTAGATATGGGAGAATCGACCAATTGACCCTTTTATATGAAATGTATCGAATCTGAAAACTGAAATGTATTTTTAAAGTATTTATCGGTTATTTTTATCATTTTTGAAATGTATTTATTCCATACATTGAAATGTATTTTAATTCGGCTGAGACAAGTTGCTAATTATCACTCAAAGGAGTCTTGTTTGTCCTTTTTGGATAAGAAAGCGAACTTGCCGAATTCAAAAAAGCACCCCCGAAATGAGCTGAACCCAAATCATGGACAAGAGGAGAAGGGGCACAGTTCAGAAGCGGCTCTGGTCTTTTTTGCGATGTGTTATTCGGCAATGAATACAGTTCCCTTGTATGCAGAAAGGGTCAGGCAGCGCACTCCATCATCATTGATGAAGAAATGCCCGTCTACATGGTTTTGCGTCTCGGGGGTCGCAACCCAAACTCCGTTCATCATATAGCCGCCTCCACCGCTCTTGTAGTCGTAATGGAAACTGGTCTCGGAATCGATGTAATAGGTATAAAGCGGAGTCTCCTCGAAAAGCATTTTCCCAAGACGCGATTCCTGGAAGATAACACCGCGAGGGGATAAACGGAAACAGACATAGTTCCTGTCGGACACGCGCTCCGCATATACGGTTCCGTTCTCGGTAATATAGGGATTCTCGGAATAGACGGAGAAATCAACTCCCGTGGGCTCAAAGGCAGCTGGATCCGCTTTTTCGCATGAGCAGAGAAGCCCGAGGAGGGAAATGCCTAATAATAGCTTTGTCTTTTTCATATGTCTTAATCCACCTTCCAATTCGCGAAATAGAATCCGACCAAACCGACGGCCGCCCCAATGAGCACGACGATCCCGGACCAGCCAGGAATCGGTGCCGGGGCGGAAGCATATATATAGATGGAGAATATGCAGACGATGGCCGATATAGCGCCTTTGACGATATTGAGCTTGCAGTCGCGGCGGACCAAGGAAAGGAAAACGGTTACTAAGAACAATCCTCCGATGACCATAAGGGCGATGGTAAGTAT
>DMKZ01000139.1 GCA_003454065.1 Spirochaetaceae bacterium | reverse complement strand
AGGACATCGAAAAAAGATTGGAAATCAGGATCGAGATTCCCCAAACGACGCTGCCGAGATGTCAGGCCGAGCTCTAGCGCATAATCGAGTCTGCACCTTTTCGGAAGCATATATGATGTCTTATCGAAAAAAGCCATGCCTTTCTCGTTCGTCACATAATCCACCGCATACACCGGCGTATTGTCTTCAGCGCTAACGCGCATCCTTATCATCGCCCCGCTTATGCCCTCCTTGATTATATTCGAGGATCTTCTGACAAGAACGCTTCGCTCCATATTGGAGCTCAATTCACCCGGAATGATTTCTATCTTGCGAAGCATGCCGGCAGCTATTCCTATCAGTCTCTTATATGAGAAATCGCCAGTCACGACTCTGCTGTCGAACGAAATGCATGCCGCTTCGAACATCGCCCCAACCGCTTTCGCATCCTGATATTCCTCATAAAGCGCGACCGCCTCTTCGAACTTTTTGGAGGCCGACCGCCTTCCCTCTTCCGCCAATCGCATGACATTGGGATTGTAATCGTATATGTGCTGATACGGTATTTCGACTCTGGCTATATATGCGTTCTCCCCTTCAAGCCGAGCAATGCCTTCCCTTCCTACATTGAAAAGATCAGAAGGCAAGGACGATGCCTTGAAGAAGCCGAAAATGCGATCTCTTGCTTGGGATACGGCGGATGAAACCAGCCTTTGCCTTTCAGAAGATGGTATTTGCGACAAATCATCGTAATCACATTTTACAGAAACGAATTGATTGCAAATGCTCTCAGGAGATTCGGGCTCGTTCCACCAGCTCGGCATGCCGGAACGGCCTTCGCTCTCGCTAGCGCATGATGCAAACAGCGAAATGCAAACGAGCGAAAGCGCCGCCGCCCGAATTGAAATTGCCCTGCGAAACATCATCAAGCCCTGCAAAATCCAAAATGTCATCTGGCCGCCGAAATGCCTCTGATATTAGCAGACGGCACCAATTCCTGCGCTCTCGCCAATATCTCGCCCTTCTTCATGACCAGCGAATTCAAAGCTGAAGAAGAATTGACTTTCACGCCCAAAACCCCATCCCTGAAGTATTCCGGAAAGCAAAAGCGTTCCAAAACCTCATCGCCCAATATTTCAGGCCAATTCGAATTGATTTTCGAAAAATCGTCCGAAGCCTTTTTCCCCACGCAGCCGAGTTTTTTCGAAATATCCTTCAAAATGCCTCGCCAGCCGCCGCTTTCATCGGCCATTCTCGTCGCCTCCTATGCGCCCGTCCTTGATTTCATAAACAAGCATGTCATCGCAATAATCCCTATAAAAGCTTTCCTGCGGCAGGAACGTATAGAATACCTGCCTGTATTTGAGCAGATATTGGAAAACGAGGTGCTTCTTCTCCTCATCCAATTCCAAAAGCACGTCATCGACAAGCACGATCGGAGAATATCCGGCCATATCGCTTATCATATCTATGAGAGCAAGCTTCAGCATTATGCTCAGGAGGCGAATCTGGCCGGTGGAGAACTCATCGCGAACAAGTCGGCCTTCATACCGGAAAATCAGATCATCGCGATGCGGTCCTATGCTTGTGCAAGCCAAAACATCGTCTTTGGGTCTAGAATATTTCAGAAGCCTGTCGTATTCCATCGCATCCACTACGTCGCAATTCGATTTGAGTTCAATCCCCAATTTTCCAGGAATCGAAAAGACATTTCTGCAAATTCCGTTGACGTATTCCTCAAGAAAGGGAATGAGCTTGCGGCGTTCATCGACAATCCTGAATCCGATCGAAGCGATCTTCTCGTCCAACGCATCGAGGACATCCGCCCTCTTTTCCTTCACCGCCTTATTGCGCTCCCTCAATATGGCGGAATAGCTGCGTATCGCATCGGCAAGGCCGGCATCGATGAAGCATGACAGCTGATTTACATACCTGCGCCTTTCCTCAGGACCGGACGATATGATCTTCTTGTCGTCGTAGGACATCACGGCAGCGGAAAAAAGGCTGAACAACTTGCCATAGCCGGTTATGCTCTCATCATTGACTTTTATGGTTTTCCTGTCCCTGTCGCAATATGCGAACACTTCATATTGGCTGCCGTTCTTATTCACGGAGCACCGCATCTGGCAATATGGCGCATCATGCCTTATAGCATCCGAAAGCCTTGATGTCCTGAAAGACGAAAGAAGCAAAGACGAATACACGCATTCCAGAAACGAAGTCTTGCCGACGCCGTTTCTGCCCTCCACGACGATCACTTTGGCGTCGGTGGAAACAACTGATTCGTTCAAATTCCTGAAATTACGGAATCCTATGCTTTTGACTTTCACTTGAAACCGATGCTATTGAGGGCGACCGACATCATTTGTCGGCGGACATCGTCATTATGATAGCGGAATACTCCTTATTCGGAGAAGGCTCTATCTTCACCGGCGCTTTCTCCTGGCTGAACGAAAAGAAGAACGAATCCGTCGTCAGGATTTTCAACTGGTTCTGAAGATACGTATAGCAAACCGCGAAGGACACGTCCTCACCTTCGTAATCGCAGTTTATTTCCTCGCTTCCGATACCTATCTCCTCCTTGTCAAGAGACGTCACGACAAGCTTTCCGGAAGTGAATTTCATTGAAATTCGCTTTGATTTGTCGTCGCTCATTATGCATACATGCCTCAGAAGCTTCGAAAAAGCATCCACGGAAAAAACCACGGTATTGGCATAATTCCTGCCCAATATGCTGGCGACCGACGGATAAACGGCCTTGGTCAGAACCGTCCACACAGTGCAATCCTTGAAAACGGCGTAAACGGCGCTATCGGAAAACTTTATGGTGAATGTATCCCCGTCAGGTGCTATCTTCAAGAGATCGCGAATGAACTTGGAAGGAATTATCATCGCCTTGTCTTCCTCTATGTTCGGGAAATCAAGGTCCTTCTTGTAATAAGTCAGGCACCTGCCATCGCTGCTGGTCAGGGAAATGGAATCGGATTTGAATTCGGCATGCACGCCGCACAGATTGGGCTTGGATTCATCATCCGAAACCGAAACTATCGCTTTTGATGCCATATCGAAGAAGATGCTTTTTGAAATGCAAATCGAATCCTCGGTGTCGGGCATCTCCCTATATTCGAAGGAGTCGGCAGCAACATAGCGAATCTTGTAATTGACGGTTGACAGGGCGGAGGAAATATACAGGAATTCGTCATCCGTCCTGAATTCCAGCATCTCCTCCTCCTTCAGGTTCCTAATCATTTGCGTGAAAAGCTCCCCTTGAACCGTTATCATGCCGTCTCCGTTCCCCTGAACGGGAATCCTGCCCTCGAAGCCCGAAGATATGCTCGTAGCCTTAATCTCAAGCATATCATTGCTAAGCTTGAAGAATATGTTTCCGTAAATGGACTGAACCGACCTCTGCTGGACAAATTCCAAGCTGTTCTGAACTATCTTAAGCAACTCGCTTTGCTTGCAATTCCATTTCATCTTTCACCTCAACCAAAATTCCAATGATTTTCCAATGCTTCCATGTTTGCACTCGCATCATCCGAAACAAACCCCGAAAAGACATTGAAAAACAAGTCCGATGCGCAATATGCGCGAAGAGGATCGAAACTCACAAATAGAATTCCGAATCCGTTGTAATGACCCTGCATGCGGTAGGAACGCCTTCGAAGGCATTGCGGCCGAACCTCATGCTATGATATTTGGCGGACCATTCGGATCTAAGTCCGCCGTATTTCACCTCTTCAAGCGAAACGCAGCCTTTGAAAGCATCATCCCCGACATATTCCAAATTGCCCGGCAGCACTGCAACCAACATGGACGAGCAATCGAAAAACGCATTGTTCTTTATTTCGAAAACCTGCTGCGGCACCACTATGGAAGCCAACTCAGCGCAACCGGAGAACGCCTCCGCTTCAATTTTCCTTATGCTTTCCGGCAAGTCGATTCTGCTTATCGAGCGGCATCCTTTGAACGCCCTGAACGGGACATATTCAAGAACTTGCGAATCGAAAATCACGTTCGACAAGGATTCGCACCCCTCGAAAACCTTTTCGCCCAGACTTTCGAGCATGAGTGGAATCACAGCGCTCCTGATGTTTTTGCATCCATAGAAAGCCCTGCTCCCGATCGAACGCAAGGATGCCGGGAAATCAATGGTGTCCAATGCCTCGCAACCGGAGAACGCCTCATCGGCTATGGAAGCGAGGCGAGGCGATACCGATACGGCTTTAAGAGATTTGCAATCCTTGAATATGCTGTCGGAAATATTGAATACCGTGACCGGAAGAACCATGGAATACAGCGAACGGCAATTGCAGAACGCATGGTGATCTATCTTGACGACGGATGCAGGAATATTCACCGTTTTCAAGCTATCGCATGCAGAGAATGCATAAGGATGGATGTTCTTCAACCCGCCTCTCTCGATTTGAACGTTGACGAGAGAGGAACACCCGAAAAACGCCCTGTCGCGAATATCGGCGACGGAACTAGGTATCCTTATGTCCTCAAGCGCCGTGCATCCTTCGAAAACGCTCGGATATATCTCCTTCATGAAAATCGGAATATTGATGGAAACGAGCGAAATGCAGCCCTCAAACGCAGAATTGAAGATGTAGAACGTATTGTCCGTGAATCTTACGTTTTTCAGCGATGTGCAATTCTTGAAAGCCTCGTATTCGACAGCTCTTACCGTCTCCGGAATGCTGACCTCTTCCAGCGAAGAGCATCCGCAAAAAGTCCTCTCGCAAATATCGGGAACGTCGGGTATCGCTATGGACTTGAGCGATTGGCAATTCTCGAAAGCAGATACGCCTACGTAACTAACCGTAGCCGGAATGTTTATTCTCTCAAGCGACTCGCATCCGTCAAATGCGTGATCCTCGATCCTCACAAGGCTCTCCGGCAATTTGATTTCCTTCAGGTTCGAACAGCCTTTGAATGCGTTCTCGCGTATCACGCTGATCTGATTTCCGGAAACATCGACGATTTCAAGATCCGTTCTGCCGGAATACTCCCCAGGAAATATCTCCGTTTTGAACTTAGGTATTTCAAGCGCCGGGACAGATTGCGAAAACGCCCACGCATAACATGACAATAAAATTAAAACAAGAAAAACTACTGTTTTGTTTCTTCTATTTCTTATATTTCCTCTTCCCATACGACACCCGAAACACCACTGAATTATATAGGGTTTAATCAAAATAAGCAACGATTGCACCAATCGATGCCCCCGTGCCGCACTTCAAAAGGAAATCATTGCATGCGGCGAATATTCCGGAATGTAAAAAGCCGCGCGACGCCGATAAGGGGGACGGATGAACAGCCTCAAGGATCAAATAGCCGCGTTCATGATTCACAAGACTTTTCTTGGCAATCGAATAATTGCCGAGAAGAATGAAAACCAAGTTTCGACGCCTATCGGAAAGCCTCGCAATCACCTCGTCAGTCCATTTCCGCCAGCCCCAATTCAAATGCGATTCATTATGCGATCTGGCGCCGGAGTCATTCGCCTTCAGCTTAGTCGCGCCTATTGTCAATGCCGAATTGAGAAGCTGAACGCCCTCGTCAGCCCAATGTGAAAGATCCGCCGTCCTGCTTGAAACAAGCATGAGCTCATCATCTATTTCATCGTATATGTTTTTCAAGGAACCAGGGAGCTTAGACGATCTTCCGGCGCTGAACGCCAACCCATCAGAATACGTCCTTGTCCGGATACGGGTCCTGTGCGAGCATAACGACTTTCACGCCGTCAACCGAAACAAGCCCGAAAGCCCTGAATATGCTTTGGGGTTCGGGAAGAACGTTTCCGTGCTCAGCCTCGCTTCTAATCCTGAGCGAAAGCTCTTCGAAATAAGGCTTTTCGAACTTGTCCGGACATAAGATTTCGCCAGCTATCGTGCGCCTGCGCCTCGAACAGCCCCCCCCTAAGATAACCATCATGAATAAAAACCTCTCGGCTATGTCCGAATAGATGACCGATCATTTATTCTGCCTTATCCAGTCGCCGGATATGCACCGGATATGCGCGCTTTGAGACGGAAAGCCATTTGGATAGGCAAACAACGTAATCGCGAATGCGAAGCACCGTAAGATACAAAGCCTTATCCTGCATTGGGCTTTCCGTCCCCAACCCCGCCTCTCCGGCACCTCTCCAGCTCTTTGCTGGTGTCATATCAGACAAGTATTCAATCATAGCACTTTATAAAACTTTTTCAAAAATATTTTTAAAACGATGCGAAGACTATTTCGAATCAGGCCGTTCTTCGAGAAAACTGCGAATACACGAGCGGAACTTAGGGTGCTTTGCGATACAGAGGCAAAAGCCTCTCCATAGGCGCAAAGCGAAGCATCTGAGGAGAGCGAAGGAAAGACAGGCAAATGCTAAAGTCAGTTCCGGATTCTTGCAGTGCGTGTCTCTCATTCGGCTCATCAGACGATTCGTCTTGCGATCGGGCTCCAAAGCAACGCTTTGGATCCGGCAAAGCATCCGATGCTGTGAAAAGACTGCATATGAAGCTTCATATGACTTTGTGTTTTCCCTTTCCTCAGGGAAAAACATTGCATGTTTTTAAGAAGAACCCGCAGGGCTCTTTGCGGCATGGTTCGAAAGAGCAAGCAGCGCGAAGGAAGGAATTTTGAAAGAACCTCTTCCTTTTATAACCAAGGGAAAACGCTGACGATGGCGCTTTCCTCGCTTCTGAGAATCCGCTTACCCAAATTCCTAATGACGAACCCCCTGTCAAGAAACGCCGAAACTTCGTCCTTGACCCACCCCCTCTCGCAACCTATCGCCAAAACGCTAGCTCCGAACTCAGGTCGATGCAACTTTTCAGAGCTATCACTCTTTTCAAGCAGATACCTGTTCGCAATCCCTTTATCGTCGAAATATTCCAACCCTTCTGAAAAGGATTTCGCCAAAACCACTTCCGGTCTGAATGCGCCTCCTGAAATCTCACACCCCTGTTTGAGAATCTCAATGCATTCGCCTTTCGTATAAAACGAACTATTCATATAAGATTTCTCGGTCAGAGCTGTCGGCACGAAAACTATACCGGACACAGCCGCCTCGCCGATGAAACGCATGACCCTTCTAGCACAGATAGGACGTATATACGACATCATCAAATACAACTCCAATCCGGATAATCCAACATCATTCTCCCTATAGGAAAAATCGATGCCAGCCTCGGAAACCGATTTGATAACGCCTATGCCTCGACTCCTACCCCATATCCCGCATTTGAACTCATCGCCTTCGGACGAGCGCAAGACATTCAGGATGTGATCATAAGCATGCATGGACGAAGGAATTACGCCATTGCCGAATTCGTCGATTTCATTTTCAAACAGTATTATGTTCATGGCCTTCAACGTTTTGCAACTCTGAAAGCGTCCATTCATCTAGACGCCTGATCAACTCATACCAAAGCAGCAACGCTCTCTACTTCTTCAGCTGTCATGCCCAGATACTTGGCGATATCGTGAACGGGTACTCCCGCCTGCAGCATCCTTTCAGCGCTTTCAACCTGAATATTCTTCCTGCCCTTAAGCTCACCTTCCTTGATGCCTTCCTCGATGCCTTCCTTGATGCCTTGCTTGATGCCTTGCTCTCTACCTTCCTTGATGCCTTGCTTCATACCTTCTGCCCTGCCTTCCCGTATGGCTTCACGGCGCAGCTCCTCGGTAACCGTCATTATCATGCTCCCCTCCTCGAATGTTATAGAAGATTTTACACTTTTCGCCCGTTTTGACAAAACAGCGCTGTACATCCCGCTATAGTCCGAACACTTGATGTCATGCACGAGCCTACCCAGATCGGTAGACTCATCGCGGTGCGCGCAGTTCACATATGCAAACCGGCATCCGCGCAGCAAAGCCCCCGATTCGTCCTGATCGCATATGACTCTCCCGCCAGTGTAAAGCGGAAGTTCTTTGCCGAACGGATCATAACCGCAGATGAAAATAACATAAGTCTCCCTCATGTCGCCATACGGCTCACCCTTGCAAAGAGACGCCATGGTCATAGCGCCGGCATAGTACCAAGCGCGATGGACGATATCCGGCTCACGGGCATTCTGAACCTCTATGTCATACTACCTGCCCTCACGATCCTCGGCGTAAACGTCCAGCCGGACGCTTTTAGCTCCTACCGATGGGATTTCATAATCCGTGTTCACGCTCTTCACAAGCAGATCCGGCTTGTCCAAAATCACCCTCAGGACGTATTCGGCGCACTCCGGGCTATCCTTGAAAAACACCTTCATGTAGATGTCATCAAGAAGTGTCAGCCGATCAACCAGCTCCTTGTATCGACGCAGCCTATCGCCACCAGATTTATTGTTATTGCTATCCGCAGATTTCATTTCAGGCAACCTCTTTAAAAAAACATCGCTTGCCATATATAGAATGAAAAAACGTCGATTTGTCCCAAAC
>DMKZ01000110.1 GCA_003454065.1 Spirochaetaceae bacterium | reverse complement strand
AGCCTATTCCGGCGCAAGGCGTTCCCCTCCGAAACTGGCTGATACTTTGCGTATATGTCCGTTTCAAAGGGGAATCCGCAGGACTTGCGGCTTGCACCGGAAGAGCGAGCAGCGTGAAGGAAGGATTTTTGAAAAAGCCTTTGAATAACTCCAGAGACAATTCGGCTTCCACTTTGCCGATTTCCCATCTCCCGCATTCTTTCGAATCCAATGTCCTGCCTATCGGATTCGTTCTGGTTATTTGCATTTCATCCATCTTCATCAACATCGTCAAGGTCAAGGCTGCGCCTCATGCCCAGCATGCCCTCGGCGATTTTCCCGCCTTTCGAATCCTTCGCAGCCTTCATGCGAAGCAATGTGCGTTTGGCCTTGTAGAGCAGTTTGCGCACGATTTCATAGCGGATATTCAATATTTCGGCAATGTCGATTTCCGAGACGGTCATAAGAAGCCTTATTCTCCTGGCATGCTCTTCCCAAAGCCTGCGATACCTGGCTATCTTCCTCTCGACCTCGGTCTTGGCTCTATCATCGATTGCATTGCTCAACCGCTGCATAAGCAAATTGGCCTTCATGAAATACGAATTCTTCTTCTCGGTGTGGTAATTCACCGCATCGGATCTGCCCTCGATCAACATCTTAGCCTCATCGACAAATGAATGCAGCGCTTCTTTGCCGATACCCAGAAAATCCGCGACATTGTCTATGACGTCGGAGTCCACGCAGCTGGCATGCCTCAGAATGTAGATTACGAATCCTATCCTATCGTTGTTCGTCACCTTGCGTTTGGCATACGGGCTGCGTTTGGTTTTCGGCATTCCGGCATGTGCGTATTCCTCCTCGGACTCTTCGACGAAAAGCCCCGTTCCATCAGCAAAGACGTCACTGAAATACTCATCCTCTCCCAAAAGCAATCCCGCCCTTGCAAATTGGCTTATCGAACGGTTTCGAGCATTTTCCAATGAGGTCTTGAGTTTGTAGTAGCGATAGCTCGCATAGCAGAAGCTGGAGAACAAATCGACAAATGAGCCTTTTCCGCTGTCGTAGCAGTCAATGAGCATTTTGATTTTAGGCATGATATTCTCCACGAAAAACATTGACGCGGAATCCTCGTCCCTGTCCTTGTCAATAATCATGAAATAAGCATATTCGAATAGCATGGATTCGATTCTGCTTAAGATTCCGCCGCTACTCGCCTTCCCGGATTTATACTCCAGAGCAAGATCGTTGATCGCATCCGTCAACGAACGGTAATCGAACATAAAAATAGCCTCGCGGGTTTGAGACTTCTTGCAAGTGTCCTGAATTTCTGCACGACATTGACCGTCATGCGCTGCAAGAATCCCGTAGCACTATCTCTTATGTCCGAAAAAACACCGTTTTGTCCTGATTACCTCAAAAAATCACCAAAAAAGTTGAATAAACCTCGCTATATGCTTCTGAATACCGGAAAGTCCTCCACATAAAGGCGATAAATCGCTTCGCAACCCAAGTCCTCGTATGCAATCAGTTCCGCGCTTTTGACGCATGAGGAAAGATATGCTCCCGCGCCACCGATGGTGGAGAAGTAAATCGCATTGTTTTTCTCTATGCACGACTTGACACTTTCACTTCGCTGCCCTTTGCCTATTAGAATGCGAACCCCGTTTTCGAGAAGAAGCGGCGTCCAAGCATCCATTCGCAAGCTGGTTGTCGGCCCCACGGATCCGAAAGCAAACGGGGAATCGGGATTATGAGGGGTCGGACCCGCATAGTAAATGCAGGCGTCTTTCAAATCGAAAGGAAGAGCCGATCCGTCTCTTATAGCCTGACATATTCGCTTGTGCGCCTGATCTCGCGCGGTATGAATGAAACCTGAAATGTAATAAAGCCTGCCGAATTCAATGCGATAGATCGCTTCCTTGTCGAGAGGAAGCGTCAGTTTGGCGTTTCGAGCGCCCTTGATCCTCATCGGAATGCCATTGCTTGTCAAATCACCACCTCTGCCTTTCTCAAGCTATTGCAGCCGAAGCTTACGAACACGGGCAAGCTTGTGATGTGAGTGAAGAAAGTCCTGATGCGAACCCTCATGCATGTTATATCCCCTCCTGAGCCCGCAGTTCCTATCCCCGTTGCGTTTATCGTATCCTTGAGCTCCTTTTCCATATCTGAAAGCAACGGATCGGAACTATCGGAACGAATGTCATCATACAGCGCCTTCTTGGAAAGTCTTGCGCACGATTCCAGATTGCCGCCGATTCCAACGCCTAGAACATATGGCGGACAAGGAGCGGATGCGGCCGTCCTGACGCTTTGAAGAATGTATTTCCTGACCCCATCAATGCCATCGCTCACCTTCAAAACCGTTCCGCAACTCATGTTTTCGCAACCGCCCCCTTTCGGGACCACGAGCAGCCTGAGTCTATCGCCTGGAACCAGCTCCCAGTCTATGAAGGCCGGCGAATTGTCTTTGGTATTCGCCCTACTAAGAGGGCTGCAAATGGATTTGCGCAAAAATCCGTTCACATAGCTTTCGCTCACTGCATCGCTGATAGCTTGATTGACATCCCCGCCGATTATATGAACATCCTGACCGATCTCCGCATAAACGCAAAGCGCTCCAGTGTCCTGACACAAGGGGATGTGATGCTCTTCCGCTATCTTGTAATTGCTTATGAGCATGTCAAGCAGCTCTTGAGACAAAGGCTTGCTCTCCGCTCGTCTGGCATCGGCAAGTCCCTGCCTTATGTCATCCGGAAGAACCGTCACGGATTTCAAAATAGCATCCGCTACCTTGCGCTTTATCAAAGAGCATTCGATATCCCTAGTCATTTTTCCTTGAGACTGCCTTATCCTTGGAATATTCTGCCAAAATGTGCTCCTGCAACGCAAACATCCGTTGGGTTTCGCTCATATCGCCGTCGGCAACGACCTCGGATTCGAGTTTGCGCATGACTTCATCCAAATCAGCGTCGTCTTCATGGGAATAACCCGACAGATGAAGGATTCCATGCGTAATCACCCTAAGCAATTCGACATCAAAACCCTCATCCGATTCTTTGGCGTTCTCAGCCACCTGCTCAGGCGAAACATACAATTCGCCGAGAAAGCCGTCATCGGGAAAACCTTTCGAATCGTCTTCGAGAAAGCAAAATGAAAGAACATCGGTTGGCGCATCTTTGCCCCTATACCTGCCGTTCATTTCACGCATCGCACTAGAATCTATGAAAGCCAATGAAAAGACTTTCTCTCCCTCTTTCAAAAAATCAAGGACAAAATGGCAGAAATACTCTACCTCATCCTTGCTGATGGGAATTGCAATATCATCTCCTGAACAAGAAATCTCAATCATTTGCTGCCTTCGGCTCTTGTTCTTGAATGAAATCGAAAACGCTTTCATTGGCTGCAAGCGATTTCTCGATCACGCTGATGGCTTTGTTCAAAGCGGAATCGTACATGGGGTATGCAATCGTGCTATTCGCTTTCTCGGACATGTTCCTGTACTCAAGAAGCAAAAGAGACGCCATTGCTCTTCTCGGCATTGGATATTTGACGACAAGCTCATCCACACCCCGCTCCACGGCCTCAATGCTGTATTCGGGGTTTTTTCTGACGAATTCGCGGACATCACCGGATTTCTGCGCTTCGATAACTTTTTCGACCTCCTCATCCGACATATCGTCCTCAAGAACTTCGATGTCCGGAGACAACCCCAACTTATTGACCTTCGTTCCAGATCCGGACACGTATTCGGCAGTCGTAACATTCACTACGCCGTCCTTGTATTGGCTCGTGTATTGCATGACTCCTTTTCCATACGATTTCTCACCTATCAATATCGCCCTGCCGTTATCGCGCAAGGCAATGGAAAGAATCTCCGCAGCGCTCGCCGTCCCCTTATTGATCAGGACAACCATATTCGCCTCTACGGGAATAATCGTGCCCGCTGATGAGTAATGCGAGCGATTCCTAGATTTCACTTTGCTGATCGTGCTTATGAGAACGTTTCCCTCATCCAAGAACAAATTGGCGACGGCCAAACACGAATTCACATCTCCGCCGCCATTGTTCCGCAAATCCAAAATGATGCTGCTGATATAATCGATTCCGCGGAACGCATCGCGCACTTGTCTGGCAGTGCTTTGCGTGAATTGGTTTATGCGGATATAGAATATATGCCCCGGAAGCATTTCGGATTCTACGGTGGGAGTAGTTATCTCATCGCGGATTATATCGACCTCGAATTCGACATTGCCCCTTCTAATGCGAACATGCACACTGGTTCCGCGCTCTCCGCGCAGCATCTTGGAGCACTCGGTGGCGTTTTTCTCACGAACCGCCTGACCGTCTATTTCGGTTATGAGGTCGCCAGTCATGAGACCCGAACGCTGGGCAGGGCTTCCTCTGAAAACCGTTCCGACCTGCACATACAGCGTCCTTTCGTCATCGCTTTTCTGATTCTGGATGGAAGTCTTGGAAAGCATGATGCCCACTCCGCTGTATTTGCCGGTTATCATCTCCTCGTATTGCTCGCTCTCCGATGAGTTTATGTACGTCGTCCATTGATCATCAAGAGCGTCCAACATGGCAGTCGCCATCGCCTCATAAACCTTCTTGTAGTCGATGTCGTAGAGGAAATTGGCATCTACAAAGCGATATATCCTCTCAAGGTCGCTCATGTTCTGCGTTATGACATCGCCCTCGAACGAATCCGGAAACGAATTCATGGCGAACGCCTGAGCAGCCAAGCAAAAACAAGCAATCGAAACCAATGCTTTTCTTATAAATCTTTCCACGATTCAATTTTAATACTATCTTCAGGTTTTTTCAAAGACAACCTAAAATATCAGTCCAAAATAATCGATTATACTTTACCACTTTTGCATTTTTCAAGAATCGATCCAGTAAAACTAATCGAAAAATCGAGTTCTGCAGCATTCGAAGATTGCGAAGTCTCCATCTGGGTTGTTTCGAACTCTGAAACACGAATGAAGTTCCCTTGCCTTTGCCGGCATAGACAAGACCGGTAAGCTTGAGGACATCGAGCGCTTCCTTAACAGGAACGACCTCTATCTTATCCCTGACTTCGTGGGGGACATCCTTGAGGTCGAAAACGTTTTCATCGGGGATCAGCACTTTCGTGACGCCTGCGCGTTGGGCAGCCATCAGCTTTTCGGGGAGACCGCCTATAGGCAGAACAGCGCCTCTGAGAGCCACTTCGCCCGTCATGGCTATTCTGGTGTCCACCATGCGACCGGTGATCAGCGATGCGATTGCCGTCATTATGGTGATGCCTGCCGAAGGTCCGTCTTTGGGCACCGCTCCGGCAGGTACGTGAATATGCAGATCGTGATTCCTGAACTTCTCCGACTCTC
>DMKZ01000036.1 GCA_003454065.1 Spirochaetaceae bacterium | reverse complement strand
TCGGACTCTGAGGTTTTTAGAAGTGCCCTAAACAAAAAGGCAGACCGTTTCCAGCCTGCCCTCGGCATATACGGAAAACTTCCGAAAAACCGCATCAGAAGCTTTCCGCCACCTCTTTAAGATCAGCATCGCTTCCGGCGGATATGGCCTTGAGCAATTTCTTGCCAAGCTCCACGCCGGGCTGGTCGAAACTGTTTATTCCATACATGAACCCTTGGAACATGGTCTTGTTCTCATAGAACGAGATGATCTGACCGATGGACTTGGGGCTGTATTTGTCGAAAAGAAGCATCGTACTCGACCTTCCCCCATCGAAGCCCTTCTCCTTGTCGCCGCAAAAAAGCGCGAGGCTCTGGGAAACGGCGCTCATGAAAAGCTCATGCTTGTCCCTGAAACATATAAACTCCAAAGAGAACGGATAGTTGCCCTGATGCAGAAGCTGGCAGAAGGAATGCTGCGCGCATGTCCCGCGATCTCCGAAGAAGAATTGCCCCGTATATTCGCGAGTGTATTTTCCATCATGATCGTGGTTCTTTCCGTTGGACTCCATCACCAGCTGCTGCAAATACAAAGGAAGCAGCTTCGCGCCTTCGGCATAAGGGAGGCAGACCGAGATGTTCTTCTTCTGCTTGAGATTCTCATAGACCGAATAGAGAGCTGCGAGCATGGAAGGGTTATCGCTTGGCGATGCCTTCGTCGAAAGCTCATCGACCGAGCGCATTCCCGACAGAAAATCCTCGCAGGCCTTCGTGCCGTATATTATGCTGGTGATGAGCATGGCGCATGGCGAACTCACCGAATATCTGCCTCCGACGTAATCGTCGATGAAGAACTTCGCGAAATACCCATCGCCCTTGGCCATCGGACTGGTCTCGCTCGTAACCGCCAACGAATGCTTTTTGAGATCGAACCCGGCGATTTTCCTAGATGAGACATATTCCTCTATCCATTCCTTGGCAAGCTGGGTTTCATAAGTCGTCCCGCTCTTCGAAACGAAAATGAAAAGCGTCTTGTCGAACTTGAGCGAATCCAAGACTTCGATAAGGTATTCCTTATCTATATTGGAAACGAAAAACGCCCTGTAGTCGCTTTTGGCTTTCTTCACGCATGGGGAAAACGCATCGTAAAGCAGCTGCGCGCCCAAAATCGAGCCGCCGATTCCTATCTGCACGAAATCGGTGAACTCATCGGAGGAATGAACCTTGTCCGCGAATTCGAAGCATTTTTTCTTCTCTGCGGAGTAGAAATCGAATCTTTCCTTGATTTTGCTGCTGCATTTTTCCGCTCTGAGAAGGTGATGAAGAACCATTCTCTTCTCTGATTTGTTCCAAACCTCACCCGAAACTATTGTCTTGTATTTGCCTACGAGATCGTTCTCTTTCGATTGCCTGCCGAAATTGCCCATCAGACTATCGTCTATGTCGGTCGTCCCATAGATGAAATCGAAACCATCGGCCTTAATGCGCTTCTTCCTGATTTCAGGCGCCAATCCTTTGTAGATGCTTCCCATATAAACCCTCCAATGCTTTTTTTGCTTCTTATTGTCCGCATTCCTTATCGATTGCAATTTCGCGCAAGCCTGCCGTGCTTGCCAAGCATCTCTCGAACCCATGCGGACGCCGCTTGCGTAAGCCTTCCGGGTTCGCATCTCCATTTCCAATTCCCATCCATGGTTCCCGGAACGTTTATCCTGGCGGAATCATCGAGAAAAAGAAGATCCTGAAGCTGAAATACGACCCACGGCGCATCGGATGCGCACAAGCGCTTGATGATATCCTCGCACCTGGCCCTATCGCCTCCGCACCACGACAGAAGAGTGCTGTTGTCGTGCGTTCCGGAGTAGAAAATCCGGTTTGCGCACCTGTCGCCCTTCATGCGCTCCATTTCATCGGCCGAGAATTGCCAAACATTCATCCCCGGAATCCCCGTAAGCTTGAGCAAATTGAAAACGGCGTCGTCAAGGCATCCCAAATCCTCTGCGATGAACTTGACCCCCGGAAACCTTGCTTTCGCCCTCCTGAAGAAATCCAATCCAGGCCCCGTAAGCCATTTGCCTTCTTTTGGGCTTTTGCCTTCCGGAATCGCATAATATTCGGAAAAGCTTCTGAAATGGTCGAGACGCACGTAATCGAAAAGCTTGCTGCACATCTCTATCCTGCGCATCCACCAATCGTAGCCGTCATCGACCATCCTGTTCCAATCGTAAAGCGGGTTTCCCCAATCCTGTCCGTCTTGCTGAAAATAATCCGGCGGAACGCCGGCGCGAACGCGCATTCGCCCCTCGCCGTCCAGCTGGAAACATTCCGGATTTCGCCTGACATCCGCTCCCTTGGGGTCCACATAAATCGGTATATCCCCTATTATGGATATGCCCTTCGAATGAGCATATTCCCGCAAGTCTGCCCATTGCGCGAAGAATATCTCCTCAACGGATGCCTTGCGCAACGAACGCGGAATCTCTTCGTTATTCAGAAAATCGGCATTGCACTTGAAAACATCCGGCGAAAGGTACGGAGAGCCGCCCATCCCCACGGGATGTATCGGAAGAACCTGCCAAAGGGAAATTCCGCAAGCGCTAAGCCAATCTATGAAATCCCTTGCAGGTTTGCCGAGCTTGCCGCCCGGAATAGAGAAAATCGGCGCTATGACTCCCGCTTTCCTTTCGCTGCCGAAAGGCAGTTCAAGGTGCGGGGCAAGTCTCTTGAGCAAGACCAATGCCGTATATGCGGGCGGCACGTCTATAGTCACGCTCTGCCCATCTCCGATGTACTCTCGCGATTTCACCAAATCAAGCGCATATCTGCAGCTGGTCGTGAATTTGAATTTCTTCGATTGCGTTTCGTTTCTGTTCGCTATCAGAAGAATCCTTTCATCGTTGCTTCGCCTTTCGCATGCGAAGATATCCGGATCATCCGAAAAAACCGCTTTGTATTCGCTATCCTTGAGAACGAGATGGTCGTTGTAGATCACCTTCAGCATTCTCACGGAGTAATGCATGTCGTAATCCGCCGTCGGACTCCAATTCATGCACGCACGGTTCTCAGGGTCGGTTCCGCCCCGCATCGCAAGCTCGTCGCCATAATATATGGCAGGAACGCCCGGAAGCGCGAAGGCAAGCGTGAAAAGCATCTTCACCTTCTCTCTCGAACCCTCGACCTCGTTGATAAGCCTCTTCGTGTCATGAGTCCCCAAGAGGTTGAAAAGCGAGTAGAATATCTCCCTTGGGTAATTCTCGTTAAGCGACATGAAGCGCTTTTGAAACTCGCTTCCAGGAATCCTGCCCATGACGAAATCCAAAGCATACTTGCGCAAAGGATAATTCATCACGCTGTCAAGCTCGTCGCCCATCAGATAGCGACGCTTCTCGCCATAGCTTTCCTTGTTAGAAGCATCTTCCCAGACTTCGCCTATCAAAACCTTGTCGTCGCCGCATCTTTTGACCGCTTTTCTGATAAGCCTGATGAACTCATCGGGAAGTTCGTCCGCGACATCCAATCTGAATCCGGAAGCGCCAGCCTTGATCCAATGCTCTATCACTCCGTCCTTGCCGCAGATGAACTCGACATATGAAGGATTCATCTCATTGATCTCGGGGAGATCCTTGACGCCCCACCAAGCCCTATAGCCGATTTCGGAATTATCGAATTTGAACCAATCGTGATATTTCGAATGTTCGTCGCGAGCGTTTTTGAAATATATGCTGTCAACGCCGACATGACTGAACACGCCGTCGAGTATTATCCTGATGCCGTTTTCGCCCGCCTCTTTGCAAAGCCGGACGAAATCCTGTTCCGTTCCGAGAAGCGGGTCTATCTCCATGAAGTCCATCGTGTCATAACGATGATTCGACTTCGCCTTGAAAATCGGATTCAGATATATTACGGTCACCCCCAAGCTCCGCAGATACAGCAGATTCTGACGGATTCCTTCAAGGCTTCCGCCGTAAAAATCCCAACGCACCACATCTCCGGCCTTGTTCTTCTCGTAACTGGGGGGCACCGACCAATCGACGAGCTTTATTCCAATCGACTTCGCCCTGTCCTCCGCTTTTGCATCTTTAGCGAACCTATCGGGAAAAATCTGATACAGGACGCCCTGACTGAACCACTGGGGATTCTTCTGATCGCAATAAACCGTTATTTGATAATCCTTAGGCAATTCGAAAGACAACCGGCCTTCGCCGCCCAGCTTATCGGGATTGTTACCGTAATAGCATACGCTCCCATCGTCTCCGGTCAGGATGAAATGATACCAAAGCAGCCTTCCGGTTTCATAAGTTCTGAAATCCGCATAGAAGCCATGGTCGGTCTTTCGCATCGGAAGGACGGACTCGCCGTCCACATCATCCCAAATCCTGATCTGGCACGATTGCACGCCTTGCGTCTCTATGAAAAGAGAAACCTGGGAAGAGGTCTTCACGGCACCGAACGGCTTCTTGTGCTTCTCGTCCCAGGAATCGAAAAAGGCCTTCACTTCAGCAAGCCCCTATAAAGCGCGCGATATTGCTCGGCAGGACCCTTCCACGAGAAATCTCGAGTCATGCATTCCCTCTGCATCTTCCTCCAATCCGCTTTCTCGTTGTAATAGACGGTAAGGGCGTTGTCGATAGCGCCCATAAGCTCGTCGGCGCTATAATTCGCAAACGAGAACCCTGTGCCCGACTTATCAAACTTGTTGTACGGCTGCACGGTATCCTTGAGTCCGCCCGTTTCGCGAACTACAGGAAGCGTTCCATATTGCATCGCTATCATTTGCGAAAGGCCGCATGGTTCGAACCTCGAAGGCATCAGAACCGCATCCGCGCCGGCGTATATCCTATGCGAAAGCCCCTCCTCGAAGAAAAGACGCGCCTGAAACTTCTCAGGATTCTTCCATGTGTAATACGCAAAGGCATTCTCGAACTTCTTGTCGCCCGAACCCAGCACTATGAGCTGCATCGCCCTCTTTTCCATTTCCGCAAGCTTGTTTATGACGAGATCAAGCCCTTTTTGCTCCGTAAGCCTGCATATTATGGCGAAAACCGGAATGCTCGGATCGACCTTGAGGTAAAGCTCTTTCTGAATGGCAACCTTATTCTCGACTTTCTTGTCAAGGCTGTTGACATCGTATTGGACGTTTATGAACTTATCGACCTGAGGATTGAAAACCCTCCAATCTATTCCGTTGACTATTCCGCTCAATATCGAAGCCCTCTTTCTGAAAATGCCATCGAGGTTCTCGCCGAAATACGGCATCTTTATCTCTTCGGAATATGTCGGACTTACGGTGGTTATGCGATCCGAATACGATACGGCGCCTAAAAGAAAATTGACCGCCTCCCTCTTGCCGCTTTTGCCATAGACCGACATTTGCAATTCGGCAGGCGTTCCGGTGAGCCCCAATATATCCGACATTATCGCATCGTCATATTGGCCTTGGAACTTCAGGTTGTGAATCGTGAATACGGTCTTTATTCTGGAGAATTGCGCAAGATGGTTGTAGTGCTCGCGCAGAAAAACCGTTGACAACGCGGTATGCCAATCATTGCAATGAAGTATATCGACATCCCAGCCCATATACTCTATGGCCTCGAGCAGCGCCTTGGAGAAATACGCTATCCTCTCCCCGTCGTCGAACTCGCCATAAGCCTTGTCCCTGTGGAAGTAATATTCGTTATCCAGGAAATAGTAGGTGAGATTCTTGTATTTCATCTCAAACAGACCGCAATACACGCTTCTCCAGCCAAGCGGAACCGAAAAGCTGGTCTTGAAAACCATCTTGTCCTTGTATTCCTGCGGAATGAGATTCAATTTAGGAAGAATCACCCTGACTTCGAACTCGTTTCCATTCAGAAAATAAGGAAGCGAGCCTGCGACCTCTCCTAGCCCTCCGCTTTTGAAAAACGGCACGGCCTCGAACGAAGCGTAAAGAACATGCCTTCGCTTATCGACAGGCGCGCCGCCTGCCGAATCGGAATGATAATCAAATCTAATCATATATTTGTTCCTTTCTCAACGATAGTAGGGGAATCGGGCGAGCCCTTAAGGCATTTGCCTTCCCCGATTGTCACATATTTGTCCAGAATCGCATCGCTCAAGACGACGTTCCTCCCTATATCCGCATGCTGCATGATTATGGAGTTCCTTACGACGCTGCCTTCGGCTATGCGGACGGAACGGAAAATTATGCTATTCTCAACCTCTCCCCTGATAACGCATCCGGACGCGACTATGGAATTCTTCACCTTGGCGTTTCCGATGTACAAGCACGGCACTTCATCCTGCACCTTCGTATAGATCGGCTTTTCGTCTATGAAAAGATTGGTATCGGCGATGGGCTCGTCCATCAGGCTCATGCTGACCCTGTAATAGTCGTAAGCCGAATCGATTCTCTCCGCATAGTCCTTGTATTCGAATGCGTTTATGGAAATCTTATCCGTGCTCCCCTTTATCAAATCGATGAGATCAGTGTTCTTGAACATGTTGTATCCGTTTATCATCTCCATGAGGAAATCGCAATTGACGACGAAAGCTCCGAGGAACATGTTGTTCGTCTTGTCATAGGAATCCAAAAACTCCTTTACCCGACCCTTCGCATCAACATTGAAATTGACGGTGTTTACGATTTCATCCTTGAGCTTCCCCTTCTTATACACAAAAGTGACCTGGCAACCGCTCTTCTCATGAGCTTCGAGAACCTTGCTCACATCGGCATTCATGACGCATGAAGTATCCATGAAGACGACGTAATCCGTCTTGTAGTTCCTGATGATTCTGGAATTGCGCACAAGATCGCCTATCAGGAAGCGCGCTTGAGGGTTTTTGATGCCGAAAACCGTTCCCGGCATTATGAAGAGCCCGCCCTCGCGCTTGTCGAGATTCCACGATCTGCCGCTCTCAAGGTGATCTATCAGCGAGCGATAATAATAGGGCGCAATCACTCCGACCGTGGATATTCCGGCATTCACAAGGCTCGACAATGGAAAGTCGATCATCCTATATCTGGCTCCGAATGGAAGCGTAGCCAGCGACCTTCTCGTAAGCAGAGACCCGAA
>DMKZ01000045.1 GCA_003454065.1 Spirochaetaceae bacterium | reverse complement strand
ATAGGAAGGTTATGGCGGTCAAGGACGGGCTGTTTGCCAAATTCAAGACCTTGAGCGATTTTGCCAAAGCGCCTGTTGGAGACATAGAGGACTCCATCAGGACTTTGGGTTTGCATAAATCGAAGGCTAAAAGCCTCAAGGCCGCCGCAATTATGATTTCAGACAGGTTCAGCGGCAAGGTCCCTCGTAGTTTTGACGATTTGCTGGCGATTCCCGGAGTCGGGAGAAAAACGGCCAATTGCGTTCGCGGCGAAGTATTCGGCCTTCCTGCAATCATTTGCGACACGCATTTCATAAGGCTGGCGAACAGGATAGGATTCGTGAAAACCGATAATGCCTTCGAAGTTGAGAAGTTCTTCATTTCGAATCTTGCCCCCGAACGTCAATACAGGTATTCCATGGCTGCGAATTATTTCGGCAGAAATGTTTGCAAATCATCCAATCCCCGCTGCGAGGATTGCATTCTATCCGATTTGTGCGTGTTTGAGATTTTAAGGAAAAACAAATAATATTGTATATTAGGTTGATAGCACTTGAATCCGGCTGTTATTGCTTAGTCGCTCGCAAGGCTTGAAGACCGAATTTTGATTCTGAAGAAAGGAGGCGCCGAAATGAGGAAATTCATGGCTTTTGTTTTCATAACGCTTGCTGTTTTGCTTTCAGCATGCGATTACACGGATGACATTCCTGTGGCCAGAGTTGCGTTCGGCGGTTCGGCCTCCTTGGATTTGAATTGCGGTGCTGCCGGCATGGTGATGCCGACTGTTTCGCCATTGAGAGCTACTGATAAGGCGCTTGTGTGGACTAGCGAGGATGAAGAGGTGGCTTCGGTCGATCGCTCTTCAGGGGTGATTACCGCTTTGGCAGCCGGAAGCACGTTTGTCGAAGCCAGATCGGTTTCGAACCCGGATGCGTTCGCCAGGCTCAAGGTGAATTGCATTGCGAAGGCTGATTTCAATTCGCCGCAAATCAAGGTCTATGATTATCTGACCAAGACGCAATCCGCAGCATTGGAGTCCAAAACGATCATGTGGAAGGATGATGCGGGAATATTGAATTTCAAGGAAGACGGAAGCATCATTCCGGTAGGTGTCGGCGAAACGGTGGTGCGCGCATTCGATGCCGGAGCGCTTTCGGATGTGAGAGGCGGTCTGACCGACAATCTGGGCGAATTGCTTAATTTCAAGATGAACATCGTGAAGCTTATCGATTGCTTGTCGTTCAGGCAGCCGGAATACATCATCGGCGCTGCCGATTTGCTTGATTTGTCTGGTGAGCTCGTAATAGAGCCTGCTGATGCGAATGACAAGAGGATTGTTTGGGAATCGTCGAATCAAGGCGTGGCGAATGTCGATTCGGAGGGAATGGTCAAACCGTCCAGGACGGGAAAGACCACGATAACGGCAACCGCCGCTAACGGCGGTCAGAAAGCGGAATGCGTGATTTCGGTTATTGTTTCCTCGAAACTCGTTTCCGTGGAGTCGCTGTCGTTCGATATTTCCGAATTGCTGTTGTGCATGGGTGAATCGGATGCGCTGAAACCGATTGCATATCCGTCTGATGCCAATACCGGAATCGTATGGTCCGTAGGTGATGAGCGCATTGCTTCGATTGATGCTGAAAGCGGAATCGTGACTGCCGTAGGCGCTGGGGAAACGGAAATCACGATAAGCTCCGCCATCGACGAATCGATATTTGCGAAATGCTCCGTCCGCGTTTTGGAGGATGAGGGGGGCTTCATAAGGATTTCGGGAACCGAAGGCTTTTCATTGCGGGTCATGGACGGGACGTATGGCTGGAATTCCAGCGGAAAAATCGAATATTGCGAGAATCCCCGTTTATCGGATGCATGGAAGGAATGGGATGGGAGCGGGATGCTGACATCCTATTCGCAATCTGTCGGAACAAGCGGTGATGCGGCTTCTGATTATCCCGCATCCGCGAAATCGATGCTGCATAGGCGTGTGAACTTGGAAACGGAACAAGCAGAGAGTTTCGATCATGTTCTTTATCTCAGGGGGAGCGGATTGACTTTCATTACGAAAAAGGCAGCGAAGAAATGGGTGATAGAGCCTGTCGATGCGGATGACGGCAGCTCGTCTTTGAAAGTGTCCGTCAGCGGAGACATGCGCTGCCTTTTGAACCATAAGTCTCCGAATAGGGCCATGATGTCCAATTCGTGTTTTGCATATATGTTTTGCGATTGCCCGTATTTGACTTCGGTTCCGATGCTCTTGTTCGAGCATTTGTCCGAATCATGCTACGAGTCGATGTTCGAGGGCTGCGTTTCGCTTTCGAGTTTGCCTGTCGGACTTTTGACTTCGAAAAATTTGGCGAAAAGGTGCTATAGCGCTATGTTCAGGAATTGCAGCGGGTTGGAAACGCCATGCGCATTGCCGTCCTTGAAATTAGCCGAATCATGCTACGAATCGATGTTCTGCGGGTGCGCCGGCATGACCGCCGTGCCTGTGCTTGCAGCACGAAATCTGGTCAAATCCTGCTACAGGGAAATGTTTTCAGGATGCGATCTCATAACCGTCTATGCCGGAGATGAATTCGACTATGGCGAGTTGACGGAAACGCTAGGCGCATCCACTTTCATCGCATCTGTCAAAAAGGATTCGTCGCATGACATGGAATACTATGCCGATGGAATTTTTGCCGTTGGAGAATGTCCTTTGAAATATGGCGTCGCATATTGGACAGGCAATGACGTCGTCATTAGCGTGACAATTCCGACGCCTGACGGCGTTTTCGGCGCTGATATGCTTTTTTTCCAGCCGTTGGAAGCGATTTGAGGAACGGATCGCAGAATCGATTTAGAGAGTACTGATGACTGATATTTCATCCATAAGGAATTTTTGCATAATAGCGCATATCGACCATGGCAAAAGCACGCTGGCCGACAGATTCTTGGAAAAGGCGAAGCTTATAAGCGAACGGAGCGCCGTGCAGAAGCAGGTTCTCGACAACATGGATATAGAGCGCGAGCGCGGAATAACGATTAAAAGTCAGGCGGTCAGTCTGGAATACAAGGCTGCCGACGGAAAGACCTATGTCCTCAATCTTGTGGATACTCCGGGACATGTCGATTTTTCGTATGAGGTGTCGAGGGCGATTTCGTCGTGCGAAGGCGCGCTTCTTCTTGTGGATGCGACGCAAGGAGTGGAGGCGCAGACGATAGCGAACATGTTCATGGCGATGGAGCAGAACATAGCTATAATCCCTGTTATAAACAAGATAGACCTGGCATCTGCGGATGTAGAGGCGGCGCGTTTGGAGATAACCGAGGAGCTTGCGCTCGACGGAGATGCTGCGATCCCGGTCAGTGCGAAAACAGGCGAAGGCGTCGATATGCTTTATGAGGCGATAGTCAATCAGATTCCTGCGCCGGTCGGGGATGCGGCGAAGCCTTTGCGCGCATTGATATACGACAGCCATTACGATCCGTACAAAGGGGTCATAGTCCATATAAGGCTTATCGACGGGCAGATAAGAATGCACGATGAGATAAGATTCTATCATACCGGAGAAAGCTATAAGGTCGATGAATGCGGCGTCTTCAGGTTGGGGCTAAGCCGCAGGGAAGTCCTGTCAGCAGGGGAAGTCGGATATATAATCGCAGGAATCAAGCAGATCGGCGATGTGCGCGTAGGCGATACTATCGTGATGTCGGAGGATCAATCGGTCCGGCCTCTATCGGGATTCAAGGAAGTGAAGCCTGTCGTTTTCTCTTCCATATACCCTGTGGACTCGTCTGATTACGATGAGTTGTGCCAAGCCATGGACAAGCTCAAGCTGAGCGACCCCAGTCTGATATTCGAGAAGGATTCGTCTTTGGCTCTCGGATTCGGATTCAGATGCGGCTTCCTGGGTCTTTTGCATTTGGAGGTCATTGAGGAAAGGCTGGAGCGCGAAAGCAGCATCGGAGTCGTATTCACTTCTCCGAGCGTTCGGTACAAGGTCTATCTCAATTCAGGGGATATGATTCAGATCGACAACCCCTCGCAATATCCCGATAAGAGCAAGATAGATTATGTCGAAGAGCCTTATATCAGGGCGAATATAATCACTCCTTCGGATTATTTGGGTTCGGTGATTACGTTGTGCGTGGCGCATCGCGGGGTGCAGACCGCATTGAATTATCTTTCCGCCGTCAGGGTGGAGGTGGCATATGAAATGCCGCTTTCCGAAGTGCTGTTCGAGTTTTACGATAGCTTGAAGAGCGTTTCGAAAGGCTATGCGAGTTTTGATTATGAAATCATAGACTACAAGAGGACCGACCTCGAGAGAATGGATATTCTCGTGAATGGAGAGATGGTGGATGCGTTGAGCCAGCTCGTCTATGCTCCGGATGCGCACAAGAAGGGTAAGCAGATCTGCAAGAGCCTGAGCAAGGAGATACCGCGTCATCAATTCAAGATTCCCCTTCAAGCCGCCATCGGAGCGACGATCATAGCGCGTGAGACTATCAGCGCATTCAGGAAAGACGTCATAGCGAAGTGCTATGGAGGTGACATATCGAGAAAGCGAAAGTTGCTTGAAAAGCAGAAAGAGGGTAAGAAAAGGATGAAGATGGTCGGTGAAGTGGAGATTCCGCAAAAGGCGTTTTTATCCGTTTTGAGAACGAATGAGGAGTGATGGGCGGTTGATCCGCCTTGATGGGAAGATAAGCTGATGACAAAAAAGAATGGAAAAGGCGCCGTTGCAGCAGGCAATGGCGGCGAGATGGTTTCGAACGGCTTGCCGTTTGGAATCGAAAGGGTTCTGGTTTCCAGCCAGGAAATAGCGAAGCGCATAAAAGAACTCGCATCCGTCATAAACAACGATTACAAGGATAGCAAGAAGCCGCTCATAATCGTAGGCGTGCTCAAGGGGTCCTTCATCTTTCTGGCGGATCTTGTCCGCGAGATCACTGTTCCGCATATAGTCGATTTCATTTCTGTGACGAGCTATGGAAATAGCAAGGAGACGAAATCGACCGGAACGGTTCGCCTGCTGATGGATACAAGGGAGGACCAGAAGGATCATGATGTCCTGATAGTGGAGGACATACTTGATTCGGGGTGGACTTTGGCGTATTTGAACAAGTATTTTCTATCGCGCGAGCCGAAATCGGTACGCAATATCGTTCTGCTTGATAAGCCTAACAGGCATGAAGCTGATGTCAGCATAGACTATCTCGGATTCAAGATCGACGATGTTTGGGTTGTCGGATACGGTCTTGACTACCGCGAGAAATTCAGAACGCTCGGATACATCGCCGAGTTGGACGTTTCCAAGGTGAAGGAGGAAGAGTGATATGGTGACATCGGTTGTCGGAGTTCAATGGGGCGATGAGGGGAAAGGCAGGATAGTGGATTATCTGGCTCAGAAGAGCGATGTCGTCGTCAGGTATCAAGGAGGCGATAATGCGGGTCATACGGTTGAGAACCCGTATGGAAAATTCGCATTGCACATAGTGCCTTCGGGGATTTTCAACGAGAATACAGTGAATATCGTAGGTCCTGGCTGCGTGGTTAATTTCCAGACGCTTGCCGAAGAGCTGGACAATCTTCCGCAAGGGTTAAAATACAACATTCTGATCGATGTCAGATCCCATGTGATTTTTCCATTCCATAAGGATTTGGATGGTGCGGAGGAGAATAGCAAGAGCGAGAAGGACAAGATAGGAACCACGAAGCGCGGGATAGGGCCGTGCTACGGCGATAAGATCGCTAGAATCGGAATAAGGAGCGGAGATCTGCTTCTCGATGATGAAACCATGAAAGCGAAAATCGCCAAGCTTCTCGAACGCAAGAACAAGGAGCTTTCGATGTACGGGATGAAGACGTATTCGGCAGACGACGTTTTTTCGCTATGCGGAAAATGGAGGAAGCGCTTCGGCGACAGGATATGCGATTGCCTTCCGATTCTGAAAAAGGCTGTGGATGTCGACAAGGAGGTCCTGCTCGAAGGTCAGCTCGGAATAATGCGCGATATCGATTGGGGGATATATCCCTATTGCACATCTTCCAGCACGACTGCGGGCGGGGCTTGCGC
>DMKZ01000176.1 GCA_003454065.1 Spirochaetaceae bacterium | reverse complement strand
CGATGTTTATTACTCTCCGCTTGTGATAAGGGATGCGTGCGCATTCTTCTCCGAGGCGTTCGGCACCGATAGCGCTTCGCTTGCCAAGCAGATATGGCCTTATCAGGCATTGTTCGGATTGGTTGCGATTGTCGGATTCGTGCTTTTTGTGATGTCCGTGTCGGTTTTGTTTACGAGAACCCAGTTCTTTGCCGATGTTTCGCTTTTGAACGATACCGATGAGGACTATATGGTGTTTCCGCTCAAGATAGCGAAATACGATCTTAGCGGTAAGATCTGGTTTTGGCTTGCTGCTGCCGGCGCATTTGTTTTTTCCGCATGCACCTACATGAGGCTTGCGGGCTTCGGTTATTCGTCATTCGGCGTCATTTCGCAAAAAGAGACTTTCGCATTGTCATCGTGGCTGTTCATTTGCAGTTTCTACCTTCTCGTCGTGTTCTACCTTTGGTTCAGGTTCTATTCGTCGGGAAAGGAATTCAATTTGGTCAGGATGGGCGTGATTGTTCCGAAGGTTGTGATCGGAAAAACGATTCTGCTTTCCGTCGTAGTCGCATTGATATCATTCGCGATCGTTTTCCTTGCCAAGTTTTTCTTCTCATCTGACTTCAGATTCTTCATGGTTGCGATCAAGGGATTTTCCATTGACAGGCTCATAAGATCGGTATGGCCGTACATGCCGCTGATGATCGTATTTTTCATTTCCCAATCGATTTTTCAGAATACGGTGATGTATAATTCCTTGCTTGGAAAATTCAACGGTTTTTTCACAGCCGTTTTTGCTGCTCTTCCCGCAACGGTTCTTACTTTGGTGCAGCATTTGGGATTTATCAGCAATGGCAGTCCTGTTTTCTTCAATTCGCTGATTCCATACAATGAATTCGTGAATTGGCTCATACCTGTTCAGTTCGCCTTTTTAGGCTTGAGCTTTATTTCGAGATATGTTTTCACAAGGACGAAGAACAACTATCTGCCTGGTTTGATAAACGCTTTCATCTTTACGCTGGTGATAGCGTCGAATACTAAGATGTTCTGATTTTGCAAGAGGTGGCTGATGAAAAAACGATTGTCGTGCCTTGTTGCCGTGCTTTTCATTTTGAGTCTTGGCGAGGCGTTCGCTGGAAAGCTCAATCAGGTTTATTCGGGGATTCCCGCATACGAAGGCAAGATTATGACATTCGACAGGAATGGCAATGCGGTCGCAGATATTACGAATAGCGAGTTCATAAAAGCCGGCTATCTTCTCGGAGATACCATAAACATCTACTTCGATAACGGATTCTATTTGGAAAACATTCCTTTTATCGATGGTGAGTTCGTTCAAATGGGCGAAGCGTATCTTTTAGCTCCTCCATCCGGCAAAAACATCACATTGGCAATCCGCGGATCAAAGATATCGACGACTGGAGATTTGCAGGTCGGCGATACGTTTTTTTTGAATATGAACACGCCGAAAGGCGCATTCGATGTGCAATTCCTGAGAACGATCGCCCCATCCAACAAGAGACTGGACTATGAAAGCGATGAGATATTCGCAAATTTCAGACAAGTGACGACAGGGCATATTGCATCGAACAAGCTTTACAGGTCTTCGAGCCCGATAGACAATACGTTCGGCAGGGCTTTGTATTCCGATAATCTTTCAAGAAGAGCCGGAGTCAAAAGCGTCCTCAATCTTACCGACACCATAGACAACATAAAATCGAGGATTCTCTCAAAAGGGTTTCGCAGCAACTATTACAAAGGCCTGTTCGACGAAGGCAATGTGATAGGATTGAGCATGACGAGCGAGTTCAATACCGAGAGGTTCGCTACCGATATAACTTTGGGCGTGGCGTGCATAGTCCGTCATAGGATGCAGCCTCCCATTCTCATTCACAGCTCGGAAGGCAAGAACAAAACGGGATATGTGTGCGCATTGCTCGAAACGCTTATGGGCGCGACATACGAGGAAATCGTCAACGACTATATGCTGAGCTATTCGAATTACTATAGTTCGAAGAGCGCTGCCAAGATGGCATATAATCTTGTGGTGGATAAGAGCATCAACGATATGCTCTTCACGATATGCAGGGTGAAGAACGTGGAGGAGCTGAGGCGAGTCGATATGTCGAGAGCCGCAAGAGAATATCTGGAAGGTCATGGCATGAGCGGAAGGGAGATAGACGAGCTCATGTCCTTGCTTTCTTCCGAGGTGTGATGAGATCGATTCGATCGTTTCATCATGCCGAATTCAAATTTTGAAAACCCTTTGAGGCTGGAAGTAAAATGGCATTAATCAACAACATCACGATAAACGAACATTCGAGCATTCGAATTTCGGATAAATATTGCATCTATGCAGATCCGTATATGATCAAGCAGAATGCTCATGATGCGGATTTGATTCTGATAACGCATCCGCACTACGACCATTATTCGCCGAATGACATCAAGAAGGTGTCGAAAGACGGGACTTTCGTGATTGCTCCGGAAAGCATGAGGTTTGAGATCTACAGAGTGTCGTCAAATGCCAAATTCATGAAGGCCGGCGGCGAGTTCGAGACTTTAGGAATCAATATCAGAGCCGTCTCCAGCTATAATGTGAAAAAGGAGAATCACCTTAAAGATGCCGGCTGGCTTGGCTATGTCGTTACAATAGGCAAGACGCGCGTGTACATCGCCGGCGATTTGGACAAATGCGATGAGGCTGAGGAAGGGATGTGCGACATCGCTTTGATTCCCATTGGCGGAACTTACACTTTCGATTACAGAGCGGCTGCCAAATTCGTGAACAGGATAAAGCCCAAAATCGTCATTCCCACGCATTATGGTTCCATAGTCGGCTCCTATGACGATGCGGATAAGTTTTCACAGCTGGTCGATAAAAGCATAAAAGTGGATATAAAGATAAAAAGGAAGGAACCGGAAACCTTCTGATTTCCATTATTTTTAGGTTGCGAGTTCTTTCGGGGGAAAGCATATATGGATTATAAGGACATCATATCATACAGGAAGTTTTTCTTCGACAACCTGAT
>DMKZ01000107.1 GCA_003454065.1 Spirochaetaceae bacterium | reverse complement strand
TACCATGTACCGTAACGGATATTCAGTTCCGGTTCATGGAGCTTCTGCAAGGAAAAATCCGTTTCACCTAACTGTTCAGCAATCCACTCCGCCGTTTCCGGCATCAGCTGCATCAGACCGATTGCTCCACGTGGCGAATGTACCTGCTCCGAAAATTTACTTTCGTGCATGATGACGCTTGCGGCAAGCGCAGGCGAAATTCCGTTCGCCTGCGCGTAAAATGTCACAATATCTTGGTATGGGTACGGATAGATATATTTCTTCTTTACCGGTTCGATTTGACTGACAAAGTATACAAAAAAAGCGAGCAAGATAACCACAAGTGCAAAGAGAAGTGAACCGTATTTACGTCTTCTATAACGCTTACTTCGAATCTCTTTGCTGCGCACCCAAAAGCTCCTTTCTATCTTTTTCCAACCTGTCGGATGATAGCAGCCTGTATCTGCGTGACAGTTTCCTCACGTGACCCATTGTTGTCAATTATGACGTCTGCTCGGCGCTTTTTTTCTTCCATCGGCATTTGTGATGCGATGCGCTCCTGCGCCAAGGTTTCAGAAATTTTATTTCTATGCATTAAACGCTGAATCTGTAGTTGAGGCTCAAGATAAACTACCCAAATCTCATCGGGAATCTTTTCCCATCCCGCTTCATACAAGAGCGGCACGTCAAGCACTACAAGTTTTTCTCCTGCCTCCTTGCACGCCTCAAGACGCTCAAGCATGCGTTGCTTGATCAAGGGATGCGCTGCATCATCCATCCACATTCGCTCAGCCTTGTTATGAAAGACAATTTCCGCGACGGCTTCACGATTCAGTGTTCCGTCTTCAAGTAAAACGCATTTTTCTCCGTACCGCGAGACAAACGCCATCCACAGCGGCTCTCCCGGTTCCGCAATTTCACGCGCCACCTCGTCGGCATCCAAGACAACCGCTCCGTAGTGTTTGTGAAGCCAGCCGGACACCATGCTCTTTCCGCTGGCAATACCTCCGGTCACCCCAATGACTTTCACTCTTTCGCCTCCTATTTTGCTTCGGCCCAGTCCTTTCCCTTATGAATATCAACGGTCAACGGAACTTTAAGCTTCACGACATTTTCCATAGCGTCTTTCAGCAACGCAGAAACATCGTCCACTTCTTCTTCCCTTACTTCCAACACAAGCTCGTCATGCACCTGTAAAAGCAAGCGGCTTTTGTACCCGCCGTCCCGAAGTCGCCGATAAACCTCTATCATTGCCAATTTAATAATATCCGCCGCAGTCCCTTGAATCGGCGTATTCATCGCCATACGTTCTGCCAACGAGCGTTGGACGAAATTCTTGCTTTGAAGCGCTGGAAGCATGCGACGCCGGCCAAACATTGTGGAAACAAAACCGTCAGCATGCGCTTTCTGCACCATTCCGTCAATAAACATCTTTACGCCGACATATTTACAGAAATAATCCTCAATATATTTTGCCGCATCCTTGCGGGGGATACCAAGCCCTTTGGCAAGACCAAAATCACTGATTCCGTACACAATTCCAAAATTGACTGCTTTCGCGTGGCGGCGCAAAAGCGGCGTCACCTCTTCCATTGGCACGCCAAATACTTCTGAAGCCGTCCGTGCATGGATATCCTCTCCACGTGAAAACGAATAGACAAAATTTGCATCCTTCGAAAGATGCGCTAAAATACGCAGCTCGATTTGTGAATAATCGGCGGATATCAAGAAGTCATATCCTTCGCCCGGTTCAAAAATACTGCGGATTGTTTTGCCTTCTTCCGTCCGAACGGGAATGTTTTGGAGATTCGGATCCGAACTGGAAAGTCGACCGGTAGCCGTCGCCATTTGATTGAAACAAGTATGAATACGCCTGGTCTTTCCGTCAATCAATTCGCTCATACTATCTAGATAAGTGGATTTTAGCTTGGCCCAAAGCCTGTATTCAAGCAACTTGTTAATAATCGGATGTTTAGACCGCAAGCTTTCCAAGACTTCCGCGTTTGTCGAAAAACCGCTTTTCGTCTTTTTAGTCGCCGGAAGCCCAAGTTCCTTAAACAGTACAGTCGCAAGTTGCTTCGTTGAATTGACGTTGAAAGGATGACCAGCCAACGCATAAATCTCCGATTCCAAAGCATTCAGTTTCCGTCCAGCCGCCTCACTCTGCAACGCGAGCTTCCCACGGTTCAAAAACACGCCGTTTCTCTCCATTGAGGCCAAGACTTCGATTAACGGCATCTCTATATCGCGATACAATGATAATAAATTTAGCTCTCCCAACCGGCCCTGCAGAACCACGGACAGTTTTTCAATCGTCGCCGCCGTTGCAACCGCGCGCTCAGTTGGTAACACCTTTTCATTTACAGACGGCGCATCAGGCAGCCAAACCGCTCTAAGCTTCTCGACAGACGCTTGCCCCATGGATGCATCCAGCAAATAGCCTGCCAATGCAACATCGAAAAATCCATTCTGTCCTTCCGGAGAACCACCCGCATGATAAAAACTTTTAAGATCATCAGTTGAACGAAAAACAGAGTTGTCGTTCAGGAGGTGCCAAACCGCTTGCCACCCCGGAGAACCTGCCGAACAAAACGCGATGCGTCCCCCCGAAGCAACGGCTACTCCGACGATGCGCCGACTTGGCGGCTTTCCTTCATAAAGACCCGTAAAAGATATCACAGGCGCTTTCGCCCCGCGTACCATCGCACAGTAAGCTTCCGCCTTCTCTGACGTATCCAAGTCTTCTGCTGACATCGCAGTTAAGCCTGCGTCCGTCGATATATTTTCCTTCCGCTCAAAAAATAATTTTTCAAAATTTTTACGAGCACTATTGAGGCCGTATCGCTCACAAACCCGTAAGAAACGTTCTTTGTCTGGCGCAATTATATACGATTCCGGCTCAAAAGGCACAGGTGCTTGGCAATCGATTGTTGCCAAACGCTTGGATAGTTCTGCCTGACTTCTATTATCCATCAATCGTTCTTTTAGTTTTTTACCAGAAATTTCCTCGAGATGGGAATAAACGCCCTCCAAACTCCCAAAATCAGACAAAAGCTTCTTGGCTGTCTTCTCCCCGACCCCTGGCACCCCGGGAATATTGTCCGAACTGTCCCCCATCAACCCCTTGAGATCGATAAGGCGAATCGGTTCAAATCCATACGTTTTACTGAACTCCATTTCGTCGAAAACGATAATATCCGTAATCCCTTTTTTTGTGAACAACACCCGCACGCCGGGACGTATCAACTGAAACGCGTCCCGATCGCCGGTCACAATCAACACATCATATTCTCCGCTTTCCGCAGCTTTTGATGCAATTGTCCCAATAATATCGTCTGCTTCATAATTGTCAATCTCGATAAACGGAATCCCCCATGCGTCAAGGAATTCAATAAGAATCGGCACTTGAGAAGAAAACTCCTCCGGCGTTTTTGCGCGCGTCCCTTTGTAGTCTGCGTACAACTCCGAGCGAAACGTATGACGGCTTTTGTCAAATGCGACCACCACTTGGTTCGGCTTGTAATCTTTCAGGAGCTTAAACAGCATATTGGAAAAGCCATGCACTGCATTCGTATACTCCCCCTGTGGTGAAGTCAGCATCGGCAACGCGTAAAAAGCTCGAAACAACAAGCTGCTGCCATCAAGTATCATAAAACGTTCTTTCATGCCTTCCTCCGCTTATTATCCTCCGCTGTTTTCTCCAATAATTCTTGATGACGTGTCGACTCTTTTAGCGTCGTACGAAGACGAACCACGCCATCCGCATCCAACGCCCCTGAAACCCCATAAAGCTTAGGCACATCTTCCAACCGAACATACCATACGTTGTTCAGCCATTCTCCAGGAACTGTTCCCTTTGCCGTGGAAAGTGTTTGCGCATCCCAATCGGAAGCAACAGGCTGCTTCATTACTGCAGAAATTGACGCCACAGGGATATAAATCCCGTTGTCCACTTTCACAGCCATGCCGGAAACCCAAAGATCGTTGATCTCAACGCGATACGCACAAGACAGGAAAGTCGGCTGTCCGTCAGAATCCTCGATTTTTTTCCTTATATCTGCATCGGAAACAAGAGCCGCTACGCCAAATTCCGCCAACGCCTTCCGAACTGTCTCCACATCCAGCCGTTGACGATTATACCCATCCGGATAAATATAATAGGCAATCCGCCCGTCCGGAATACGTTCAATCACAACGCGCTCGTAGTCAATCTCCACCGGCGTCCCAATATCCGTAAGTTCATAGAGTTCTTCAACATTTTCTTCCTTGAGACGAATACAACCGTTCGAGACATAACTCCCGACCGAGTCTGGTCGATTCGTTCCGTGAATACCATATGTTCCGTAAAATCGAATCCAACGATATCCCAGTGGATTTTCTTCTCCCGAAGGAACTTTCTTCTTGGTATCTTTCGGATCCACCCATTCGGGATTGACCTCCATCTCAATTACCGAAAAATCGCCGATAGGCGTCTGCGTCTCCTGTTTGCCCACAGCAATCGGATACATGGTCACTTTTTTCCCGTTCCGCCAAAATGTCAGAATTCGGCTGGCCAAATTGATGGTTATTCTTTCTTCTGTCGTATCCTGTGCCGCTTCCACTCCAACACAATTTGATACGCAAAGCATAGCAATCGCCGCAAGAATCCCAACTATCTTTTTTTTCATTCCCAAGCACTCCGCTTTCCCGATGCCGAAAAAACATATATTTCTATATTTCGCCATCATAAAATCTTTTTTCTAGTATACCACAAATATGGTACGTTTGCGTGTGGTTTTTGTCCTGTTAGCGTCGGGCGAAAATCGCC
>DMKZ01000068.1 GCA_003454065.1 Spirochaetaceae bacterium | reverse complement strand
ATGAAAGTGACTTTTGTGGGTTCGTGGAGCGATGCGACGGCGGAAGCCGATGCAGCGGCATCGCTGATAGATCAGGGCGCGATCATCGTTTCGCAGCACTCGGACAACACCACGCCGGCTACTACTGCGCAGCGCAAGAACGTTTTCCATACCGGATACAATGCCGATATGACTCAGGTCGCCCCTTCGGCATCTCTTATTTCCACCAGGATCGATTGGTCGGTGTATTTCTATGAGATCATCAAGGCCTATTCTGAGGGAAAGGATATTCCGAAAGATTGGTGCAAGGGCATGAAGGACAATGCTGTCGTAATGACGGCCCTTAACAAGTCGATTGCTCCTGCCGGAGCCGAAACTGCGATGAACAAGGCGATTACCGATATCGTCAATGGAAGGCTGCAGGTGTTCGATTTGTCGAAGTTCACGATCGGCGGAACCGTTCCTCAGAACAAGGACATGTATGATAGCTTTGCTGCGGTTAAGGAAAATGCCATTTTCGATGGCGCATTCCACGAATCCTACACGCAGTCCGCTCCGTATTTCGTCGGAAGGATAGACGGCATAGATTGGCTCAATCAAGCGTATTGATGTTCGGGCTTTTCTGAAAAGGGCGTTTCTGAAAACCTCAGAACCCGAATCTGCCGGCAGGGCAATCCCTGCCGGTTTTTTTTAGTTGAAGTTTTATTGATTTGCAAATTGCTTCGAAAACATATATAATTTTTGAGTTTTGTGATTTTGATGAAAAACACTCCAAGTGAGGATGATGATATGAAAACAGTTTATGTGAAGCCGAAGGAATATGTCAGAAAATGGTATTTGATTGATGCCGAAGGAAGGACTCTCGGAAGCGTGGCGGCTGCCGCAGCGACTATTCTTCGCGGCAAGAACAAGCCTGAGTATGTTCCGTACCACGATCTCGGAGACTATGTCGTGATTGTGAATGCGGAGAAGATAATCCTGACAGGCAACAAGATGAAT
Organism: Spirochaetaceae bacterium; assembly: GCA_003454065.1. Next base: position 2,574 of record DMKZ01000068.1, on the reverse strand, counting down.
ACGAAGGAGTATATCAGGCATTCGATGTATCCGGGCGGGCTGAAAAGGGAGAGTATCAAGGATGTTCTTAAAAGAAAGCCGACGTTTCCCATCGAGAAAGCGGTGAAGGGGATGCTTCCCAAGGGTCCGTTGGGCAGGAGCATGTTCTTGAAGCTGAAGGCCTATGCCGGTCCTGAGCATCCGCATGCAGGACAGAACCCTGTTAAAATCGAAATCCATTGAAAAAGAGAGCGTTAGATTATGGAAAACATCAATTTAGCAAATAGCGTAGGCAGGAGAAAGACGGCTGTTGCCAGGGTCTATATGAGGTCCGGTTCGGGGAAGATCGTTGTTAACGGAAAGGACATTTCCGAGTTTTTCACCAATCCTCTTCTTGTCAGCATGATCAATCAGCCCATAATGATAACTCAGAATGTCGGCAAGTTCGATTTCGTTGTCAATGTCAAAGGCGGCGGTTTGTCCGGTCAGGCGGGTGCGGTGCGACTTGGCATTGCAAGGGCTCTTCTCAAGAATTCCGGCGATGATGCCGAGTTCAAGAAGCTTCTCTCGTCCGAGGGTCTTCTTACTAGAGACTCCAGAATGGTCGAAAGGAAGAAATTCGGCCAGCGCGGAGCAAGGAAAAAGTTCCAATTCTCGAAGAGGTGATTTTTCCTTTACAAGGGAATTAGTTGCAAGGCCGATGCGTTCGGCTTTTCGCGGGCGGCATTGCTGCGCCTTCTTCCGTTTGTCGGATGAGGGCTTTCGGGAGTGTCGCCCTTTGTTTTTTCGTTCATGCTGGATCTGCTATATAAAATAGGCGAATTCGACTATAGGCTTGATGCTTTGATCGATGATATCAAGTCCAATAAGATTTCAATCTACAATGTTCCGGTTTCGGAAATAACCGCGCAATTCAATAGCTTGTATGGTGAAGCCAGCGATAAGTTTGAAATAGGCGACTTGACTTTCTTCTATCGGGGAACCGCCGAACTCCTTTTCATGAAGATATTGAGGCTTTTGCCTGGCAAGGCAGCCGACTATGACGACAACGAGGAGAAATTGCTGCGCGAGCAAGTGATAAACGCTTTGGAGAAGTTGAAGTTTTCGCAATATGTCGAGCTCTTGAACAATTATCGCAAAACCCATGCAGTCGAATTCAATAGGAATGCGTTTCCGTTCAGGATTCCGTTTTCAGATGAGGATTTGCTTGCTGATGTCCGCTTGAACGATCTTTCGAGAGTTTTTCTCGAATTGACGAGCAGATACGCGGAGGTGTCGTCCGACTCGTCCGCTTTCTCATTCAACGAGACATTCGATGATGAGATGAAGAATCGCAAGTTTGCCTTGCTGCTTGAGCTGTTTGAGAAGAGAGATAGGGTGATGTTCTCCGAATTGATAGGCGAACATCCGACGCGCGAGCTGACATTGAGGCATGTCATAATGGCTTTTCTGGCGATCAGGGATGCCATAGACGAGGGAATATGCGATTTCGAACAGGAATACTTCTTTGCCGATATTTGCCTTATCAGGATAAAGCAGGATTTTTCCAATATCAACATTAGTGAAATCGAGCGCGCATACGATGAGCTGATCGAACAGACCAGGGAGATGGCTTTTGCCAGCGAAGAAGACGATTATTCGCTTATTGGCTCGGATGATGATGGTGATGCGGATGCTTAGTGAAGATGTAAAGATTCTGGAAGTGATATTGTTCGTTGAAAACAGACCGCTGTCCTTGGAAACGCTAAAGAAGATGTCCAGACTGAAGGAAGACAGGATTTTGGCCGCTCTTAGCGCTATCAAAGAGGAGTATGACAAGGATTACCATGGGATATGCCTAGAGAACGACGATGAGGGATATATCCTGTCTCCTAAGAAGAGCATGCATGAGAGTCTTCGAAAGACATACGGTCGTAAAATGGATTCTAGGCTGACGAGAGCGGCTGTCGAGACATTATGTCTTATAGCATACAATCAGGGAATAACAAGGCGGCTCATAGATGACATAAGGGGTGTTTCCTCAGAAAATGTCATAAGGCTTCTGAAGGACCGTGGTCTCATAAAAATCATCGGAAGAGATAATCAGCAGCTTGGAAATCCGTTGAAATTTGGAACCACGGAAAAGTTTTTGTACGAGTTCAATTTGAGCTCGATAGCCGATCTTCCCCAATTGGGTGGAGTCGAAAGCGACAAATACGAGGAGAAGGACGAGCAAGGAAACGTTCTTTCGGGCTATGTAATCAAGAAGCGCATGAAAGAGCAATTCCTCGCCGCCGCAAATGCCAAACGCGCGAGCAGGCAGAAGGCCGCCGATGACATAGAATCCGGAAAATCGGAGGAAATCATCGTATTCAAGGATGATTTGCCCGAAACGAAGCCGGAGCCGAAAGTGGAATCAGAAACGAATCCCGAACCGAAATCAGAGCCTGAAACGGAGACGAAACCGGAAAGGGTCGAATCGGAAAGCACCGATGATTCGGGAACGCTCTTCTGAAATTTGACATAAAAGGGCTTTATTTGTAGAATAATTAAGCATTGTTGCGGTTTTGCAACGGTTTTTTGCGCCTGTTGTATAATGGCTATTACCTCAGCCTT